>JAICVH010000433.1 GCA_025935435.1 Burkholderiales bacterium | reverse complement strand
CGCGCCTTCTGCAAAGGCACGGTTCAACGCCGAAACGACCGCTCTGAGCGTCGCCGTGACAATGTTCGGATCGACGCCGACGCCGTAGACCGTGCGCACTCCTGCACGCAACTGCACGTACGCAACCGCCGTCGCGTCTTCGCCGCTGCCGATGCCGTGCTCATGGTACGCCAGCACGTGCACGTCGGCGCCGACACCGTGGCGGAGCGCATGGACGAAGGCGTCGACCGGACCGTTGCCGACGCCGGTCAGCAACGTCTCCGTGCCCTCGATTGCGACGCGCGCCGTCAACTGTTCGGCACCGGTTCCGCCCGCATGACCGGTGCGGTGATCGATATACGCGAGCGGCGTGTCGCGCTCGATATATTCCCGCGCGAACGCCGCGCGGAGATCAGCGGACGAAAGCTCCTTGCCCGTCTCGTCGGTGATCGCCTGCACGACCTGGCTGAATTCGATTTGCAGCAGACGCGGCAACGCGAGACCGTGATCGCGTTCGAGCAGGAATGCGATGCCGCCTTTGCCCGACTGGCTGTTCACGCGAATGACCGCTTCGTACGTGCGGCCGACGTCGGCAGGATCGATCGGCAGGTACGGCACGTCCCACCACGTGTTGCCCTTGGCTTCCTCAGCGCGCTGCGCGGCGAAGCCCTTCTTGATCGCGTCCTGATGCGAACCGGAAAAGGCGGTGAAGACGAGCTCGCCGGCATAGGGATGCCGCGGATGCACGGGCAGCGCCGTGCAGTACTCGGCGGTACGGATCACGGCGCCGATATCGCTGAAATCGAGGCCCGGGTCGATGCCCTGCGAATGCAGGTTCAGCGCAAGCGTCACCAGGCAGACGTTTCCGGTGCGCTCGCCGTTACCGAACAGGCAGCCTTCGATGCGGTCCGCGCCGGCCATCAGCGCGAGCTCGGCGGCCGCAACACCGGTGCCGCGATCGTTGTGCGGATGGACCGATACGATGACGCGGTCGCGGCGACTCAGATGACGATGCATCCATTCGATCTGGTCGGCGAACACGTTCGGCGTCGCGACTTCGACCGTGGCCGGCAGGTTCAGGATCACCGGATACGAGGTCGCATCCTGCCAGACGTCGACGACGCGCTCGCAGATCTCGAGCGCGAAGTCCAGTTCGGTCATCGTGAACGTTTCGGGTGAGTATTCGAAACGCCAGTCGGTCGCCGGCTGGGCGGCCGCGCATTCTGCGAAGATGCGCGCGCCGTCGGTTGCAAGCGCGACGATGCCCGCGCGGTCCTTGCCGTAGACGACGCGCCGGAACAGCGGTGCGGTTGGATTGTAGAGGTGCACGATCGCCCGGCGAGCGCCGCGAAGCGCGTCGAACGTGCGACGAATCAGCTCGTCGCGCGACTGCGTCAGCACCTGGATCGTTACGTCGTCCGGAATCAGGTCCTCGTCGATCAGCCGGCGCACGAAATCGAAATCGGTTTGCGACGCGGATGGAAACGCGACTTCGATTTCCTTGAAGCCGATGTCGACGAGCTGTCGGAACATGCGCAGCTTGCGCGCACCATCCATCGGCTCGATCAACGCCTGGTTGCCATCGCGAAGGTCCGTCGACAGCCAGATCGGCGGCGCGGTGATCGTGCGTGCAGGCCAGGTGCGGTCGGACAGCGCGATCGGAGGGAACGGCCGGTACTTCTGCGAAGGCGAGGCGTGCATGAGTGAATCCGTTAGAACGATGGCATCGACCGCCCGGTTGTCGGGGCGGCGTGGGTACGACTCGAAACGAAGGGGTAGGAGTTATCTGCGCGCGGGGCGCAGCAGGAGCAGCAGGCCAGCGAGATGCGACGCGGGGTCGGACAGGGTCCGGGCGTCGTCTGGCAGATAGCTGGCGAGGGAGGCGAAGCCGCTCATCACACGGAATCTAGCCGAAATCAGTCGTTGCTGCAAGCGACGACTCCTCGTCAACCCCATTCGGGGTCGGAGCAATAAGTCGTGACCCATTGCTCGGCTGATGCAAACGATCGGCGCGCGACTTATTGCTCCGACCCCGAAGCTGCTGGCCCTGGTCAGCGACCCGGCGAAGCGCGGAGCCGGTGGCATAATCGCGCGCGCCATGGATCGCCCTGCCGCGCGCACCGTCGCGCCTCCCGGGTACGTCAACGCGCTCGTGCTGGCAGCCTGCGTGATCGGCGCATTCGTCGCCGCGCTTTCACGGCGGCAGGATGCCAACTGGGATCTGCAGAACTACCACTTCTACGACCCCTGGGCGTGGTTTGCCGGGCGCAGCCTCGACTGGGACATTGCGGCAGCGCAGTTGCAGACGTTTCACAACCCGCTGCCCGACCTGCCGTTCTACGCGCTCATTGCGGCCGGAGCGAGCCCGCACGTCATCACGTTCTGGCTGGCGCTGCCAACCGGGATCGCCGCGTACTTCGCGGTCCGCGTCGCCTGGCGTTTGTTTCGCGATCTCGACTTCGTCGAGCGCATCGGCGCCACGGCCGCGGCGATCGCCATCGGGTTCACAGGCGCGATGGGCATCGGCCAACTCGGCAGCACGACGAACGAATGGCTCGTCACCGCATTCACGATGACCGCGTTATGGATGCTCGTTCGGGAGGTTCCCGGCGAACGTTCGCGACGGTCCACGATCATCGTCACGACGGCGGGCCTGCTGCTCGGCGTCGCCAGCGGTCTCAAGCTCACGGCGGCCACGTACGCGGTCGGACTTTGCGCTGCGATACTGATGCAACGCGCGCCGTTGCGCGTCAACGTTCGCGCTGCAGCGTGGTTCTCGGGTGGCGTGGCGATCGGGCTCGCGATCGCGCACGGGCCCTGGTCGTACGCGCTGTGGACGCATTTCGACAATCCGCTATTTCCCTACGGCAACCGCTGGTTCCGCTCGCCATGGTGGGACCTCGCGCCGGTGTTGCCTAGCCAGTACGGTGCGCACTCGCTGCACGATTGGCTGCTGCTCCCATTCAAGCTGCTGGCACCGCGGCCGGGCTTCGTCAGTGAAGTGTCGTATGTCGATGGCCGGCTGCCGCTGCTCTACGCGCTGGCGTTGATCGCCGGTGGCGGATACGTGCTCGCGCGCGTTCAGCAAACGCCGCTCGCGTTGCCATCGGGCTTCCGTTCGTCAGCGCGCGACTGGCGGTTTACGACCACGTTCGTCATCGTCTCGTTCGTCGTGTGGGCGCTGCTGCATTCGATTCTGCGCTACACGATCCCGATCGAAATCCTGTCCGGCGTTCTGATCGTCGGCGCCGTCGGTTATTTGCTTCGGCCGCCGCACGCGACGATCGCCATCGTGT
>JAICVH010000133.1 GCA_025935435.1 Burkholderiales bacterium | reverse complement strand
CGGATCGCTCGGCCACGGACTTCCGATCGCAGTCGGGGTGGCGCTTGGCTTGGTTCAGAAGAAAAGTATCGCGTGCGTTTACAACTCGATGTCCGACGGGGAGCTAGACGAGGGCTCGACGTGGGAGGCTGCCATGGCAGCTGCGCATTTCCGGCTGTCAAATCTCATCTGTCTCGTCGACATCAACAACCAGCAGGCCGACGGTCCATCGCGCAAGGTGCTGGGATTCGAGCCGCTGGACGACAAGTGGGCCGCGTTCGGCTGGCACGTACAGCGTCTTGATGGCAACGACCTGCCCGCGGTCGTCGCCGCATTCGACGTAGCGCGGTCGGCTGCGGATGCGAAGCCGCGCGTGATCCTATTCGACACGCTCATGGGCAAAGGTGTGCCGTTCCTGGAGCAACGTGAGAAGAACCACTTCATTCGCGTCGATCCCGCCGAGTGGCAGCAGGCGATCGAAGTGCTTGACCAGTCCCAGCCCTGTGTCCAGCCTGAGGGAACTACGGCATGAATACCGTCGCAGACAAGAAACGTCGCCTGACCACGTCCGCGATGATCGCTTCGATCGCCACGGAAGGACAGCGCGTGAAGCCGGCGCCGTTCGGAAAGTCGCTCGTGGAACTCGCTGCCGACCGCGAAGAGATCGTGGGCCTTACGGCTGATCTCGCGAAGTACACGGATCTTCATCTGTTTGCCCAGGCGTATCCCGATCGCTTTTTCCAGATGGGTATGGCGGAGCAGCTGTTGATGGGCGCTGCCGGCGGCATGGCAAAGGAAGGCTTCATTCCGTTTGCAACGACATACGCGGTCTTCGGCACCAGGCGCGCGTACGACTTCATTCATCAGGTGATCGCTGAAGAGAACCTCAACGTGAAGATTTGCTGTGCGCTGCCGGGTCTGACCACCGGCTACGGGCCGAGCCACCAAGCGACCGAAGACCTCGCGACCATGCGCGGTATTCCGGGAATGACGATTGTCGATCCCTGCGATGCGCTCGACATCGAGCAAGCGGTGCCCGCGATCGCGGCACATCAGGGGCCCGTCTACATGCGTCTCCTGCGAGGCAATGTACCGCTCGTCCTAGACGAGTTCGATTACAAATTCGAGCTCGGCAAAGCGAAGCTCCTGTGTGAAGGCAATGATGTCCTGATTATCTCGAGTGGCTTCATGACCATGCGTGCTCTGGAAGTCGTCGAGACCCTGCGGGCGGATAAGATAAGCGGCGGCGTCCTGCACTGCCCGACGATCAAGCCGCTCGACGAGACGACGATTGTCGACGCCGTTCGTGTCAAAACGCGTCTGGTCGTCGTGGCCGAGAACCACTCGGTGATTGGAGGCTTGGGGGAGGCGGTCGCAAGTGCCCTTGTCCGACACCGCGTCCAACCGACGAGGATCGAGCTTGCGGGACTTCCCGACGCGTTTCTCGATGCCGGCGCACTGCCAACGCTGCATGACCGCTACGGCATTAGTCGCGACGCATTGGCGCGCAGGATCAAGGGCTGGTTAGAATGAGCAGACGTGAAACCAAAACGTTACTGAAGCACCTCGTCGGCGCGCAGCAACAGCGGTTGCGGAATCGTCAGCCCGAGCGCGTTGGCGGTCTTCAGATTGATGACCAGTTCGAATCGATCAAGCTGCAACACCGGTAAGTCGCCTGCCCTGCTGCCTTGAAGAATCTTTCCGACATAGACGCCCATTTGTCGGTAGCCTTCGGTAACGCTCGTTCCATAGCTCATTAGGCCGCCAGCCGTAACGGAATCGCGCCACTCGTAGATCGCGGGAATCGCGTAACGTCGCGCCAACTCAATGAGCTGCCGGTGCCGATCGTTGAATAGAACGTCAGCGGTAATCAGCAGCGCTTTGACCCTCGCCTGCGAAAGCGTTTCAAAAGCAGCATCGATCTCATGTTCGTTGCTGGCGGCCGCTATGTGAAGTTCCCGGCCCAGCTTGCGCGCCGCCAACTGCAATTCCTCAGGACTGGCGCCCGTCGTCCTTCCCTTCGGGTTGACGAGTGCCGCCAGCGGATTGGCGCTTGGCACCATGTCACACAATATGCCCAGCCGCTTGGCATCCATGGCAGTCGAGAGCAGGCTTATACCTGTGATATTGCCGCCTGGTCGGTTGAGGTTCGCTACAAGACCCTCCTTGATCGGATCGCTGGCGGCGCCGAAGACGATGGGTATCGTTGCGGTGGCGTCCTTGGCGGCGCGGCGAGCCGCGCTGCTGCCGCCGACGGCGATCACGGCGACCTGCCGCTCGACTAGCTCCTTTGCAAGCGCGGGAAGCCGCTCACTTCGGCCTTCTGCCCAGCGATATTCGACGATGATGTTTCGACCTTCAACGTACCCCGATCCGTTCAGGCCCTTGCGGAACGCCTCGACGAGATTCCCGAATGTGTCGCGGGACGCGAAGCTAAGGAAACCGATTGCTTGGATCGCCGACCGCTGCGCGCGCCCGAAGCCCACGGCGGTTATCAACCCGCCTGCGACTCCGAGCACGAACATGCGGCGATGGATCATTGAGTCACCTCACTGCGACAAGCAAATGCGCACTCATGGCCAGTGCCTTAATCAATACTGCAAAGACCGTCCGCACCACGTTACCGGGGTCGTTTCTAGTCCAGTGCTGACAGGGTAATTCAGTAATCCTGGTCGACGATTCGTACGAGAATTCCTAGCCTTCCATAGCCTTCAGTGGCATCACCTCGATGGACGCCTGAGGGATGCCAAAATGCGGATGGTCCACGAACATCTTCGCCGCCTCGTCGGCCGAGTTCGCTTGGACGATCTGATACATCATGATGTCGTTGCGCGAATCCTTCACGCCCGATGAAGTTACGACCTTGGGCTTGCCCGCGCCAGCACCCTTGTCGGCGACTTTGCTGGCGTTCGCTGCCATCCACCTTTTCCACGCGTCCATCATCTTGGTCTCTTCGGGCTTGCGCTCCTGCTCGGGCTTCTTCATCCATTCATCGATGACCGAATTAGGTGCCCTGTAAAGCACGAGAAACTTATCCATCGTTATCTCCGTTGTTGGGCTCGATGAGAGCCGTGAAATGTCGTCGCCCTCATTTCACCCGCGGTTAGCGAATGAAGCGCTGGTTCCAGGAATGTACCCCGTCAGCGGGGTCGTTCCGATGCGAAGACGGACCGGATTCATCAACGCATTTCGGACGCCCGTTGCAATGCTACGCACGACTGTGCAGGACTGTGCATAACGAATGTACGCAAAAACCTTCGCACGGGCTCCCAGCGTGGAAGTTCGTCTGTTTATTTGATCAGCTAAGCTAGCCGACCGAATGGATATTGCCCCTCGCTTCGATCGGCGGCGTGGCTGAGCAGTGACGCTCAACGTGTCGCCTTAGCAACGTCGGCCAGCAGCGCGGCGGATTTCGGACTCGTTGCCGTCCTGCGAATGAGGATGTCGGGCGGCAATAGGTTGGTCTTGCCGTAGTACGCGTCGTTCCAGCGGACATTCGAATGCACGACGGTACCGTCGAGGTTGACGCCGCCATAGACGCCCTTCGCCCGCGAGAATGAAATGAGATCAGCAGTCACTGTCGACTTCGCACCTGCACCTACCGGCCCCGCCGCGATGCTCGCGTCTCCGCCGATCTTGAAAGAGCTCGACAGTAGCGAGTTCAGGCCCTTCTCGGTCATCACGATCATCACCAATTCGGAGACTTCGACGCCAGCCTGGAAGCCGACGCTCGCCGTCGCCAGGTCATAGAAAGCGGGGCCGCTCCAAACGCGCCCGTCCTTGGCGACGAGCACGGCACGACCGCCAGAGCCGCCAAAAATGAAGCCCGCTTTGACGATCTGTGGCGCAATCAGAACGCCCTTCGCCTGGTCCAAATTATTCTGGATCCATGTCTGGTCTGGGTCGCGGAGAAAATTGTTAAGCGTCGTCCGCGCGTCCGCTACCAATGCGTCGGGTTCGGACGAGGAGGTTGGTCTTTCGGACTGCGAAGCACAGCCTACCAACGTCCCGATGAGGACAAACACCAGTGCGGCGCGGCGCGAATGCCGGGATACGACTTTCGATGTAATCATGTGTGTTCCTGTGAGAACTCAGTTGCTGGAGATCGGGATGACTTGCGTCCCGGGGTTGCAGGCGGACGTGGCCCTCCCTGGTGGAGATTCCTACTTCGTTGGCGACACCTCGACCGGGTATCCGGCTTCTTGCCACCCGGGAAAGCCGGCTGCAAAGTAGTACACCCGCTTGAAACCCCATATCACGGCCTTTGCGCTGGCGATGGCCGAGTCGGGGCAGGTCTTTCCGTGACAGGACAGGACCAATTCCTCATCCTTGCCGGCGATGCGCGACAGGCTGTCCCGTGACAATTCGGTGGCGACGTCAAGGTTGAATGCGCGTGGAATATGGCCGCGGGCAAAGTCCAGGGCAGCGCGCACATCCACGAATTTGACGCCGCGGTCGTGCAGCGTCTTTGCTTGCCGGAGGTCGATCGTGGTGGCGCCAGTTACGTCGTAATAGCCGCCGCTCTTGTGCATCAGCGCGCGATATTTTTCGAACGGTATATCGGTTCCCGCGCCTTCCGGGACACCAGCCTTGCGCAGGCCCTCCATCAGCCGGTCGCGGTATGCCGCGTCGTAGTTGAACATGTCGCCGTACCACCACCAGCCTCCAGAATACTGGACGGTAATGCTGTTGGTGGCCGCCGCCACGCTCATTTGATTGTGCGTCTTCATGGCTTCGGCGATGCCACTCTTGCGGCCAAGATGTCCAAGACTCGCAATCAGTGTGACGTAGTCTTCCGCGGCATCGGTTTTCAGTGCCAAGAGTCTCTCGAGGGTCCCGACCGCGTCCTCGTAACGTTGCTGGTGGAAAAGCGACATCGCGAGCGTGCGCAGGTACTCCGGCGAATAAAGGGGATCGAGCCGCATCGCCCACCGCACCGCCTCCTCGGCTTCGGCCGCCCGCCCTGTGGCATTGAGGATGCGCGCCTTGCTGAGGTAATTGTTGGCATCGCTCGGGGCAAGCGCCATAGCCCGGTCAATCTCGGTGAAGGCCTCCGCGTAGCGGCCCTGCTTTGAGAGGACCTCGGCCGACACTGCGTAAGCCAGCGCATTGGGTTGCCGCGTGGCGTTGACGAGAGCCGTCTGCATGCGGTCAAAGGCGCGCTGGAATCCGCCCACGGTCGTTGACTCCCAGGAGGATAGGACGATCCGCCAGGACGCCGCCGCCACGGCGGCATGTGCTCGCCCGTACCCCGGGTCGAGCGCGATCGCCTGCTCGAACAGTGCGATCGCCTTGTTGATTTCCTCATCAGATCCCTGGAGATAATGTGCCCAGCCCCGCTGCACCGCATCGTAGGCTTGGGGGTTTCGGGTCTCCGCAAGTTCAAGCCTCGTCCGTTCGTCATGAGTGAGGTTCACCGCAAGCGCGGCGACGATTTGCCGGATGACCTTGTCCTGCAACGCGAAAATGTCCCCCATCGACCCATCGTAGCGCTCCGCCCAGAGGTGCTGGCCACCGAGCGCGTCGACGAGCTGCGCATTGATCCGAACCGTGTCACCCTCGCGCCTGACACTTCCCTGCAACACATAGCGCACGCCGAGCTCCTTGGCGACCTGCTGCACCTTCACGGATTTGCCCTTGTAGGTCCAGCTGGAGTTGCGCGCAATGACGAGGATCTTTGAGAGCTTGGAAAGATCGGTGATGATGTCGTCGGTCATGCCATCGGCGAAGTAGCTGTTCTCCGAACTGCCGCCGAGGCTATCGAACGGAAGGACCGCAAGCGAAGGCCTGTCGGATAGCATTGTCGCGGGGACCACGGAATCGGCCTCGCGGTACGTCGTTCGCGATTGGATGTACCACGCTATAGATGCCCCGACGACCACCAGCGCAGCCAATGCTGCGCCGAGCCTCCGCCGGCTGGTCGGTCGAGCCAATGGATGCCGGTCCATACGATCTCGACCTTGCGTTTGCGGTGCCACGCCGCCGAGGTCCACTCGAAATACCTCGACTGGTCGCGCGATGTTCTTGACATGCTGCGCGCCGAGATCATCAAAACTGAAGCTCAGCTTATCGAGGACTTGATCGCGCACGACTCGGCTTACGCAAATCCCGCCCGGTTGAGCCAGCATTTCCAGGCGCGCCGCGACATTGACGCCATCACCAAAGATGTCATCGCCATCAATGATGATGTCACCAAGATTGATACCGATACGAAAGTCCAGTCGCTTATCCGCGGCAATGCCTTCGTTGCGCTCGGCCATGCCCCGCTGGACGTCAACTGCGCAGCGCACTGCATCGACAACACTCGAGAATTCCAGCAACAGCCCGTCACCGGTCGTCTTGACGATGCGGCCGTCATGCTCCGCGATCTTGGGGTCGATGAGCTCCCGCCGGTGCGCTTTCAGTGCCGCCAGCGTGCCACTATCGTCCACACCCATGAGACGCGAGTACCCGGCCACATCGAGTGAGACGATTGCAGCAAGTCGCCGATGGTCCCGCGCCAACGCCCCTCCCTAGTCCTCACCCTACCGCGATACTGAAGACGCACCGATTGAACAATGTACACCGGTGCACCCCCCAGTCGCGCAGGACGCGCCGTCCGAACAACCGCGGACGACCGCTTTAGGGCGTCCCGTCCCCCGCGCGCTGTGGGCGGTTTGCTGCCGGATGTGAGTGGAGGACTACTCGGCACAGCGGGGACGCCCGACTTGCCGTCGGGAGGCCTTCCTACTGCAGTCGCATGCTTTCGT
>JAICVH010000444.1 GCA_025935435.1 Burkholderiales bacterium | reverse complement strand
GAAACGACGAGTCGCTCGTCGCTGCACTGATCCACAATTTCTGTGGATAGGTTGCGTTGAAAAACGCGCGAGGCCGCGCCGGCGCTTGCGCGCCGTCGACTGCCCAAAACGAATGCAGTGCCGCTCAACGCGACTTCGCGCGCACCGGCAGCTTCGTGACTTGTGCCGTATCGACGTCGATTTCGTAACGCTCTGCGACTTTGTGCTTGGCGGCGGGCAGCAGCCCCAGTTTCTCCGCCGCGCGTCGCGCCTTGAACTCCTCGAGCGTACGCGATGCCGCGCCCGAAGGCTTGAATGTGGATTCCGTGTGCGTCGCGAGCGATGTGCCCATCATTCGGAGCGCCGCGGCCAGCTTGCGTTTGTGATGCTTACTCGACGACATGATCGTTCCGCGTAGATGACACCCGGTGAAGTCGGCAATCGGCCCCGGGAAACGGCCGAGCGATATGCCAGCGTCATACTACGCCCCCGAAAGTCCAAAACGTATCGCCACCCGACGAGCAGCAGGCTCGGACGCCCCTCTCCCCTGTTGCTTTTTTAGAACAGCGCCGATCGACGGTTGTCGATGACAGGTTGTGCACGGCAGTTACGAGGCCTGTACCGGCGATCGTCGACCGGCGCTTTGGTCGTCCATCCGGTAAATTGACGACCGCCGTACCTACTAACTTCCTGTGAGGCAAGGATGACGCGTCGCCCGATTCGCGTGCAGCTCGAGCGCTCCCGGGGCTGGCGTATGCCGCCCAACACCCTCAAGGTCGACCGCACGACGGTCTGGGGCAATCCGTACGACCTGCGCGAGTACGGGCGCGAGCTCGCATTGCATTTGTTCGATTACACGGCCCGCGGCTGCTGGTCGCCGGCCAACGTGCGCGAACTCGATGAGCCGACGGCATGGGCGTTGCACGCGGCGCACTGCGCATGGATACGGCGGCTGGGCGGCGACCCCGTGGACCGCGCACGACGTGAACTGCGCGGTCGCAACCTCGCGTGCTGGTGCGCGCTGCGTCACGCGCCGGACGACGACTGCCACGCCGCAATCCTGTTGCAGATCGCGAACGGTTGATCGCCTCGACGCCCGCGTAGCGAGCCCGTATGGCGGAAGGTCTTTACACGACGGCGGCGCTGCTCGGCATCGTCGCCGCGGTGATGTGGGTCGCCGAGCGCGTCCGCCTGCCAATGCCGATCCTCCTCGTCGTGGCCGGCATCGCGCTCGCGTTGCTGCCATGGGTGCCGCGCATCGAACTCGATGCGGAATTCGTCATGATCGCGCTATTGCCGCCGCTCATCTATTTCGCGGCGTTCTCGATGAGCTGGCAGGCGTTTCGGGCAAACCTGCGGCCGATCCTGCTGCTTGCGATCGGTTGCGTCATCTTCACGACGGTCGCCGTCGCCGCCGCGGGGCACTGGATGATCGGACTGCCGCTCGGCATCGCATTCATGCTCGGGGCGATTGTTTCGCCGCCCGATGTCGTCGCGCCGCTCGCCGTCGCCGAACGCCTCGGCATGCCGCGCCGGATCACGGCGATCCTCGAAGGCGAAGGGCTGGTGAACGACGCGACCGCGCTGATTCTGTTCAAGTTCGCGCTGGTTGCGATCCTGACCGGCGAACTATCGCTCGTCACGGCGACGCGCGATTTCGTGCTGGTGCTCATCGGCGAAACGGTCTGGGGCGCGATTGTCGGCTATTGCGTGCTACGGCTGCGGCATTACGCGCGCGAGCCAAGGATCGAAGTGATGCTGTCGCTGATGACGCCCTACCTTGCGTTCTGGCCACCGCACGCGCTCGGCGGCTCGGGCGTCCTGGCGACGGTGGTGGCCGGTCTGTACACCGGCTGGGCCGGGGTTGCCCTCATCCGATCCAACACGCGGCTGCAGGCGCTGTTCTTCTGGGACATCGTCAATACAGTGATCACCGGCATGATCTTCCTGCTGACGGGGTTGCAGGCGCGCACGGTCGCCGCAGGACTCGACGGGGCGGTGCTGCGGCAACTGTTGCTCGATGGAATCTTCATCAGCATCGTCGTCATCGTCGTCCGCTTCCTGTGGGTGTTCCCGGCGACGTACCTGCCGCGATGGCTGGTGCCGTCGATCGCCGCGCGCGACCCGGCGCCCGCCTGGCGCTTTCCGTTCATCATCGCGTTCACCGGCGTGCGTGGCGTCGTCAGTCTCGCCGCAGCGCTGAGCGTGCCGGTCGCGATTGCAACGAACGTGGCATTTCCGGGACGCGATCGCGTGCTCGTCATCACCTTCACGGTCATCGTGGTGACGCTCGTCGCACAGGGCCTGACACTGCCCTTCGTCGTGCGCAAACTCGGCCTCGACCGTCTGGGGTGCGAAGAACGGAAGGAACGGAAGCTGCGGGAAGCGAACGCGCGGCTGGAAACCGCACGCGCGGGCCTCGACCGCCTCGCAGGCGTCATCGCCGAGCACCGGATCGCCGACGATCTGCTGAAGCCGTGGCGATCGCGCCAGGAGCAACGGATCGCCCAGCTCGCACACGCACGCGATCCGGATGACGAAGGCCTGGCGCAGGCGCGCAGCCTGAACCGCGTCGAGCTCGCGCTGATCAGCGCCGAGCGCGAGCGTCTCAATGCGCTGTTGCGTGAAGAACAGATCAGCGACGAAATCCGCCGCCGGATCGAACGCGATCTCGACCTGGACGAGGAACGGCTGCGCCGTAACGCGCGGGGTATCGTCGCGGACGATTGAGCGTCGTCGGCGACTATACTGGCGATCGCTTGGCGCCGACAGAGCGTTTGCGGCGCTCGCATCCGACCAGGGAGGGGACGATGAACGCCAATCGATTCGATCGCGAGCACGTGCGACGCTGCGTGCTCGCTCTGGCAGGCGGTGCCTTGCTGTTGGCGACGCCGGCTGCGATCGCGCAGGGTAGCGACGATCAGTACGACGTGACGATCAGGATGGAGATTGCCGGCATGCCGATGGGTATGCCGCCGATGACGCAGCGGCTATGCGTCCGCAAGGGCGCGAACGACAGCGACTACGTTCCGCAGCGCGAGAACTGCCGCGTCAGCGACGCGGTACGCGCGGGCGCGCGCCTCACGTTCAAGATGACGTGCACGGGTGCGAACGCGATGAGCGGCACCGGCGACTTCGTGTTCTCGGCGACCGGGTACGAGGGCCAGCTGCGCCTGCGCGGCAAGATGGAGGGGCAGGAGATGGACATGACGCAG
>JAICVH010000509.1 GCA_025935435.1 Burkholderiales bacterium | reverse complement strand
CGCGCATCCGGCGAGCGATCGCCGCTGCATGCCATTGAGAGCAACCAGCGAGCCGCCGAGGAGCGCGGCCGCGCGCAACGCGGGCGGCCAGTATTCGTGCGCCAGTGTCGAGCGTGCGCGCCGTGAATCGCCGCTGCCCTGCAGGCTCGAAACGTGATCCGCGCTGTCGTACGAAACCAGGCGGTCGACCACGTCGGCAACGCCCCAGACGCCGCGCACGGCTGTGAGCAGCGGCGCGACTTCGTGCGTGAGGATCGGGCCGCTCAGCGTGACGCATCCGTCGCGCGCGCCGACCTGAACCGCGTGCGGATGCGATACCAGTCGACCCATGCGCGCGCGCACGCGCTCGATCAGTTGCAGATCGTCGGGCGCCGACGCCGGTTGGAATAACCGCCGCGCGCGGGCGCGCAGTCCCTGGACCCGGTGAGCGAGGTCGCGGCGCGTGACGCCGACTGCATCGCGGGTGCTGGCGATGAAGCTCCGCGCCTTGTCACGCGCGATCGCGCGCCGGCGCCTGCCTCGATCCGGATCGAGTGCGTACATCGCGATGGCCCCGATCGTCAGAGTCGTCAGGATCCGGGTGAACATGGGCTCGCTTTCCCGATCACGTGTCATGGAAATTCCTTTCGTGCGTGGATTCGGCGTGGATGACGCGCGGCAACGGCGGGCGCGTGGGGTGGGGTACTCGGCCCCGACTGGCTGATCGACAACTTTGAGCTGCGACAATTCCGGTGCGAAAGCGCGCGACCGCGTTTCGGGTACGCTCCGCCCTTTTGTTGACCGCAACAAATCGTGCCAATGTCCGATATCGACGCACCGATCATTGCCGTTCGCGGCCTCGGCAAGACGTACGCCACGGGATTCACGGCGTTGCACGACGTCGATCTGGACATTCGCCGCGGCGAGATCTTCGCGCTGCTCGGCCCGAACGGTGCGGGCAAGACGACGCTGATCAGCATCGTGTGCGGCATCGTCAACGCGACGTCCGGCAGCGTGCGCGTCGACGGGTACGACATCATCGACGACTATCGTGCGGCGCGCACGCTGATCGGCCTCGTCCCTCAGGAATTGACGACCGACGCATTCGAAACGCCCTGGAACGCGCTGTCGTTCAGCCGCGGCCTGTTCGGCAAGCCGCCCGCGCCTGCGCACATCGAGCAGGTGCTGAAGGATCTCTCGCTGTGGAACCGCAAGGACAGCCGCATCATGACGCTGTCCGGCGGCATGAAGCGCCGCCTGCTCATCGCCAAGGCGCTGTCGCACGAGCCGCGCATCCTGTTCCTCGACGAGCCGACCGCAGGCGTCGACGTCGAACTGCGACGCGACATGTGGCAGCTCGTGCGCAAGCTGCGCAGCGACGGCGTGACGATCATCCTGACGACGCATTACATCGACGAGGCGGAGGAAATGGCCGATCGCATCGGCATCATCAACAAGGGAGAACTGGTCCTGGTCGAGCAGAAGAGCGAGTTGATGCGAAAGCTGGGTCGCAAGCAGCTGACGCTGCAGCTCCATGAACCTCTGCGGGAGATTCCCCCGGCGCTCGCCGGGTACGGGCTCGAACTCGCCGACCATGGCAACGAGCTCACGTATACGTACGAAGGGGCGGGCGACCGCAGTCCAATTGTCCCGCTGCTCGAGGCGCTCGACGACGCGGGTATCCGGCTGCGCGATCTCCGCACGACGCAGAGCTCGCTCGAGGACATCTTCGTCAGCCTGGTGCGGGAGGCGCGATGAACGTCCATGCGGTGCGGGCGATCTATCGCTTCGAAATGGCGCGGACGCGTCGGACGTTGATGCAGAGCGTGATTTCGCCGGTGCTGTCGACGTCGCTGTACTTCGTTGTATTCGGCGCGGCGATCGGGTCGCGCATCCAGGAGGTCGGCGGGATCAGCTACGGCGCATTCATCGTGCCGGGACTTGTCATGCTCTCGCTGCTGACGCAGAGCATCGCGAATGCGTCGTTTGGCATCTATTTTCCGAAGTTCACCGGCACGATCTACGAGCTGCTGTCGGCGCCCGTGTCGTATTTCGAGATCGTGCTGAGCTACGTGGGGGCGGCGGCGACCAAGTCGATCATCCTCGGGCTCATCATCATGGTCACGGCGGCGCTGTTCGTGCCGTTGCGGATCGAGCATCCGATCTGGATGCTGCTGTTCCTCGTGCTGACCGCGGTGACGTTCAGCCTGCTCGGGTTCATCATCGGCATCTGGGCCGATGGATTCGAGAAGCTGCAGCTCGTTCCGCTGCTGATCGTCACGCCGCTCACGTTCCTCGGCGGCAGCTTCTATTCGATCGACATGCTGCCGCCGTTGTGGCAGAAGGTGACGTTGTTCAATCCGGTCGTCTACCTGATCAGCGGTTTCCGCTGGAGTTTCTATGGCCTCGCCGACGTCGCCGTGTCGATCAGCCTGGCGATGACCGTGGTGTTCATGCTGATCTGCCTCGGCGTCGTCGCCTGGATCTTTCGGACCGGTTACCGCCTGAAGACGTGACCGGAAGGGTCATGCCGGGCGTCCGAAGCGGAGTTCTCCGATACGCGACATGCCGAGCGAGACGGCAACCAGCGTGACCGCACAAACGGCGAGCGGAACGAAAGCAAGCGCCGGAATGCCGCTCAGGTCCCACGCGGCACCGCACACGAGCGCAACGAGCACGGCTCCTCCGTAGCTCAGCGTGAACATGTCCGCGGACGTGCGGGCAACATCATCGACGCGGCACAGGAGCGGGGGCAGCGTGAGGCCGAGAATCAGTGCGGATGCGTCCGAGAAGT
>JAICVH010000452.1 GCA_025935435.1 Burkholderiales bacterium | reverse complement strand
GGCGCGTCAGCGCCCGAGCGTGGCGAACGAAGGCTAGTTCGAGCGTTCGAGGACTTCCGGATTGATCGTCATGCTGCCGAAGTCGGCGGTCGGCCGTCCGCGTGCCTTGTGCTCACCGTCACCGTCGATGCGCGATGACGGGGTGTTCTGGTTGATAAGCCACGCGAGATTGGTCGACGAGTCCGATGCGACCATCGCTTCGTCGTAGCTGATCCGCTCGTCGAGATAAAGCTTGCACAGCGACTGTTCGAACGTCTGCGATCCGGGATAGAGCGACTGCTCCATCGCCTCCTTGATCTGCGTGAACTCGCCGTTCTTGATCAGTTCCGCGATGAGCGACGTGTTGAGCAGGATCTCGACGGCCGGCTGCAGGCCACCCTCGACGTTGCGAACGAGCCGCTGCGAAACGATCGCGCGAAGCCCGATCGACAGATCGGAGAGCACGGCGGCGCGTGCGTCGTGCGGAAACAGGTTGATGATCCGCGACAGCGCGTGGTAGCTGTTGTTCGCGTGGATCGTCGACAGGCACAGGTGACCGGTCAGCGTATGGAGAAGCGCGGCCTGCATCGTTTCCTTGTCGCGGATTTCGCCGATCATGATCAGATCCGGCGCTTCCCGCAGCGCGTTCTGCAGCGCCATGTGGTAGTTGTGCGTGTCGACGCCGATCTCGCGCTGGTTGACAAGGCTCTGACGATGGTCGAACAGGTATTCGATCGGGTCCTCGACCGTCAGGATATGGCCGGTGCGGTTGGTGTTGCGATGATCGATCATCGCCGCGAGCGTCGTCGACTTGCCCGAACCAGTCGCTCCCGCAATCAACACAAGTCCGCGTTTTTCCATCACCAGATCGAGCAGCACGGGCGGGAGCTTCAGCGCCTCGAACGGCGGGACGCTGTTGCGAACATAGCGAATGACGAGCGCGATCGAGCCCCGCTGGCGAAAGATGTTGATGCGGAAGTTGCCGACGGTGCGGTCGAGATGCGACAGGTTCATCTCGCGCTCGTTTTCGAATTCGCGCGCCTGCTCCTTGCTCATCAGATCGTAGGCGATTCGCCGCACGGTCTCGACGTCCATCGACTGGCTCGATACTGGATGGACGACGCCGTTGACCTTGATGTTGATCGGCGCGCCGCACGATATGTACAGGTCCGACGCCTGCTTGTCGGCCATCAGCTTGAAGAGTCGGTCGAGGTACATGAAAAACCTTTCCGGGCTAGAATCGGACGCTCCGCGCCCACCGGCACTATGATAACGTCATAAGTAAGCACGCGTTGGAAGCCCCGCCGGCGCGACGCGCGCGCCGTACGCCGTTGTGTCATTTTCCAGCAAGTCCGCGACGGCCAACGACTAACCCGCTCCCTAAGCAAGTTCCATGCTCGCAATTATCGGTGGGACCGGCCTGACCCGTTTGTCGACGCTCGCGGTTCGGCACCGCGAGGTCATACGCACGCCGTACGGGGAACCGTCGGCGGCGCTCGTGTTCGGCGAACTTGCCGGATACCGCGCACTGTTCCTCGCACGACACGGGCATGGTCACACGATTCCGCCACATCGTGTCAACTACCGTGCGAATTTGTGGGCACTGAAGGAGCAAGGGGCGAGTGCCGTGTTGGCGGTCGCGTCGGTAGGCGGCATTCGGGACGCGATTCCCGGCGATCTCGTGCTGCCGCATCAACTGATCGATTACACGTCGGGCCGCGCACATACGTTCTTCGATGGCGGCGATCAGCAGGTCGTGCATATCGACTTCACGCATCCCTATTCGCAGCGTCTGCGCGCGGTGTGCCTCGCCGGCGCCAAGCGCGGCCGAATCGCGCTTCGCGACGGCGGCGTTTATGGCGCAGTGTGCGGGCCACGCCTGGAGACCGCCGCCGAGATCGATCGCATGGACCGTGATGGCGCGACGCTGGTTGGCATGACGGGCATGCCCGAGGCCGGACTCGCGCGCGAACTCGGCATCGATTACGCGTCCGTATGCGTGGTGGTCAACCACGCCGCAGGGCGCGGCGACAGTACAGCGCACGTTTCAATGGAGCAGATCGCGAACGTGCTCGAAAGCGCAATGGACAAGGTGCGCACGCTGATTCAGCACGTCGTTCCGCTGGTGCCCGGCGAGCCTCGCGCACGTACGCAGCCCGTTTCGGCGGTCACGTCCGAATCGGCGGTCGATGACCCATGACGTGCAAGCACACGTTGACTCGCGCGTAGGTGATGCATGATCCGTGACGTACTGCGGATGGGCGACCCGCGCCTGCTCGAGCGCTCGCAGGAGGTAAGCGACCCACGCTCCGCGCGGATCGCCGCGTTGCTCGCCGACATGCGGGACACGATGCGCGCGCAAAACGGCGCCGGGCTCGCCGCGCCGCAGATCGGCGTCGGCTTGCGCGTCGTCATCTTCGGCGTCGAGAGCAATCCGCGCTATCCCGACGCCGAGCCAGTGCCGTATACCGAGCTCATCAATCCGGTGCTGATGCCGCTATCCGATGAAATGGAAGACGGCTGGGAGGGTTGCCTGTCAGTGCCGGGCCTGCGCGGCGTCGTCCCTCGCTATCGCCGGTTGCGCTATCGCGGCGTGGATCCGGCAGGTAACGTCATCGAACGCGACGTCGACGGGTTCCACGCCCGCGTCGTTCAGCACGAATCCGATCACCTCGACGGCATTCTTTATCCGATGCGAGTTCGGGATTTCACGCGGTTCGGCTTTACCGACGTGCTGTTTCCGGACATTGCCGACGCGCCTGAATGACGTGCTGATCCGCCGGGCGCGCGCGCACGCGGCCGAGCGCCGAATCATCGGGCCAATCATTCTCGTCGTGGGCGCGGTGATGGCGTCGCCGACCGGCTGGTGCGCCACGCTGATCGTGGGCAAGGGCGCGCCCATCCAGACGATCGCCGAAGCCGCGCGCGTTGCGAAGGACGGCGACACCGTGGAAATCCTGCCCGGTGAGTACCGTGCAGACGTTGCCGTCTGGCTACAGAAGCGCCTGACCATTCGCGGCATCGGCGAAACGCCGGTGTTAAAAGCGGATGGCCGCAGCGCAGAAGGCAAGGCGATCTGGGTATTGCGCGACGGCGAGTTCGTCATCGAGAACATTGCCTTCGAAGGCGCGCGCG
>JAICVH010000390.1 GCA_025935435.1 Burkholderiales bacterium | reverse complement strand
GCTTGGCGCTCGGTCTCGACTGAAGCGCGCGCGATGGCGATGATCACGCGCGACAGCTTGCTGACACTCGAGGCGTACGCGAAGGAGCGCAAGGACTTCCGGGCGCGCGTGCTGGCGCATAAGCGCGATCGCACCGTTCATCTGGGCGAGCACGTCACGCTCTTGTTCGAGGACGAGCTGACGATTCGCTACCAGATCCAGGAGATGCTGCGGATCGAAAGGACGTTCGAGGAGGCCGGCATACAGGACGAACTCGATGCCTACCTTCCGCTGATCCCCGACGGCAGCAACCTCAAGGCAACGATGCTCGTCGAATACGAGGACGTCGACGCGCGCCGTGACGCGCTTGCGCGGTTGCGTGGCATCGAGGATGCCGTCTGGATGCGCGTGGCCGGCTTCGACGCGGTGCGCTCGATTGCCGACGAGGACCTGGAGCGCGAGAACGCCGACAAGACGTCCGCCGTCCATTTCGTCCGGTTCGAGTTCGCGCCCGACATGGTCGCCGCGTTCAAGGCCGGATGCGACGTCGACGCGGGCATCGACCACCCCGCGTATCAAGCGAAGATCGCGCTGCCCGTCCCCGTTCGCGCGATGCTCGCGAAGGATTTCGCCTAGCTCGGATCTAGTCGCGGAAGTTCTGGTATTGCAGCGGATAGTCGCTGATCGACTTCCGCATCAGCGCGATCGCCTCCTGCAACACGTCCTTCTTGGCGCCCGATACGCGCACCGCATCGCCCTGGATCGATCCCTGCACCTTGAGCTTGCTGTCCTTCAGCAGCTTCACGATTTTCTTCGCAAGCTCCTGCTCCACGCCGGTGCGGACGGTCACCGCCTGCTTCACCTTGTTGCCGGAAATCTTTTCCGTGTCGCCGTATTTGAGCGAGCGCACGTCGACCTGGCGCTTGGTCAGTTTGGCGACCAGGATGTCGGTCACCTGCTTGAGCTTGAAATCGTCGTCGGCGAATAGCGTCAGCGCCTTGCCGTCGTACTCGACGCGCGCATCGGAGCCCTTGAAGTCGAAACGGGTGCCGAGCTCCTTGTTCGTCTGGTCGACGGCGTTGCGCACTTCAACCTGATTGACGTCCGAGACGATATCGAACGACGGCATCGCGAACTCCCGGTGAATCGGTGAACGCTAGCACGCCGCGCCGCACGTCGCAAACGTGCCGCTGAGTGCGCTCGGGTTGAGTTCGCCGTCGATCGCGCCAAGCCTGTCGCGCCGCTGCGACGCTGCCCATGCGCGACCTTGCCGCCTGCCGTCGCTGGTTGCAGACTCGCGAAAATCTATGGCATGGTTGGTGCATGAGCGACGAACGGAGGTGCGCAGCGTCATGGACACGATGATTCCGCTGGCAGATCTGCAGCCGATCTACTCGGTCGCGGAGGTCGATCGCGCGCTCGAAGACGGCGCGGCCAAGCGCAACGAAGGCTTGAAAAGCTGGTACGACCGGATGCGCGAGCTCGGCGGCTCGCGCTACATCATCAAGCCCTCGACCGCCGCCGCGCTCGACGATCTGTACGAAACGTCCCCGAATTTTCACGCGGTGATCGACGACCTGCGCAAGTACCTGGCGCTGGCCGTCGCCGGCAACGAAGCGGTGCAATTCCTGCCGATGTTGCTGCTCGGCGAACCTGGCCTCGGCAAGACCTATTTCGCGAAGCGCCTGGCGCAGGCCCTGGCGACCGGCTACGAGTTCGTGTCGATGAGCTCGCTCACCGCAGGGTGGGTCTTGACCGGTGCCTCGGCGCAATGGCACAACGCGCGTCCGGGCAAGGTGGCGCAGACGCTGATCGAGGGCGAGTATGCAAACCCTGTCGTCGTGCTCGACGAAGTCGACAAGGCGGGTGGCGACGCGCGTTACGACCCGATGGGCGCGCTTTATGGATTGCTCGAACGCGACACGGCGAGGGATTTCAAGGACGAGTTCATCGACGTCGACATGGACGCGTCGCACATCCTGTGGGTCGCGACCGCCAACGACGACAGCGCGATTCCCGAGCCGATCCTGAACCGGATGAATGTCTACGAGATCGACCGGCCCGACGCCGACGGTTCGCGGCGCATCGCGCTTGCCGTCTACCGCGAGATCCTCGACGCGCATCGCTGGGCATTCCCGGCCGAGCCGTCGGCCAATGTGCTGGACAAGCTGGCGTCGATCCCGCCACGCGATATGCGCAAGCTGCTGCTCGATGCATTCGGCACTGCCAAGCTGGCCGGCCGCGATCACCTGATCGCCGAGGACATCGACAGTCGCAAGCTATGTGGGCGCCGCGCGCGCGTCGGCTTCTAGAGCCTATCGCAAGATTGGCTGCGCGACCCGATAGCTTTGTCGTGTCCTCGCTCGCCCCTCGCTGTACGTCTGTGTACTATCTCGGGGCTCGCTGCGGGCCTTCGCGCTCTCGGGTCGCTCGCCCGATCTTGCGATAGGCTCTCACCGGTCGTGACGTAAAACCGGCGAGCCAATCACGCCGCGTCGCCGTTTTCACGCCTCGCGCGGGAAGCTCTTGTGCAACAGCCGGGACAGCGCGCGGTCGGCGAGGATGACGCCGCCCGTTTGACAGGCGGGACAGTAGTTGCATTCGTTTTCCGCATAGACGATCCGTTGCACAGGCGTGCCGCAGACGGGACACGGTTCGCGAAATTTGCCGTGCACGGCCATCTGTGGCCGAAAGGCGGTCACCTTCTCCGGAAAGTCCCGACCCGCTTCGAGACGCAGGCGCTCGCTCCACTCACGCAGGACGTCGCGCGCAGCGTCATGCAAACGCGACATCGCGTCATCGTCGAGTTTCCGCGTCAGCGCGAGCGGCGAAAGTCGTGCGCGATGCAGAATCTCGTCGGAATACGCGTTGCCGATGCCGCTCAGGATGTGGGGATCGGTCAACGCGCGTTTCAACGTGTGATTCTCGGCGCGTAATCGCGCCGCGAACGTCGCCTTGTCGGCGTCCTCGACTTCGAGCCCGCCGGCGTCGAAGGCGGCGAGCTCCTTCGTGCCGGACACCACGTGGATCGACGCGCGGCGTCGGGTGCCCGCCTCGGTGAGCGCTACCGTTCCACCCGGGAAATCGAACAGCGCGAGCGTGATGCGGCCGGGCGGACGTTGCCCGCGCGCGAGCCAGCGCAGGCGGCCCGCGATCATCAGGTGCACGACGATGAACGTGTCGCCTTCCAGTGCTAATACGATTCGCTTGCCGAGCCGTCGCACGTCGATGACACGGCGGCCGAACGTCGTCGACAGCGGCGGCACGGCCGTGCGCAGCACGAACGGATTCAGCGTGCGAACGTTTTCGAGCGGGCGGCCGGTGACGCGCTGCGCCAGCGCTTCGCAGTACACGGCGACATCGGGCAGTTCAGGCAATCGACATGGGCGTCGAAGCAACGGGTCGACGTGTCGCTTCGGCCGCATATTCGGTAGGGCGTGCACCGACACGCATTGGCGCGGTGCGCCGATGCAGCAAGTT
>JAICVH010000094.1 GCA_025935435.1 Burkholderiales bacterium | reverse complement strand
TTGAACATCGGCTCGATCGGAATCTCGTCGTAGCGCACACCCACGATTCCAGCCATCTCGCGTGCATCCTCGAGACTGATCGATGCGCTGTATTGCGATGGCATCATCACCGCGCGAACACGTTGCGCACCAAGCGCATCAACGGCAATCGCGAGCGTCAATGCGGAGTCGACACCACCGGAGAGGCCTAGCAATACACCGGGAAAGCGGTTCTTGCCGACATAATCGCGAACACCCATCACCAGTGCCGCATACACGTGTGGCTCGAGTGCGGAA
The DNA here is from genome assembly GCA_025935435.1 of Burkholderiales bacterium. Lineage (GTDB taxonomy): Bacteria > Pseudomonadota > Gammaproteobacteria > Burkholderiales > Casimicrobiaceae > VBCG01. The sequence goes on along the minus strand of JAICVH010000094.1, from coordinate 7,586 downwards.
TCGAGCCCGCCTCGAACGTGACGCGGCGTGGCGCCGTCGAACTCCGCGATCGCAACCGCTTCATGCCACGCGGGCAGCTGCTGGGCGATGCTGCCATCCGCGTCCATGACGAACGACGCGCCATCGAACACGAGCTCGTCCTGGCCGCCGATACGATTGACATAGACGAACGGGACGCCGGTTTCGCGTACGCGCGCGTCGATCTGCGCGACGCGCGCAGCCTGCTGTCGCGTGTGATAGGGCGATCCGTTCGGCACGACGATCAGCTCAGCGCCTGCGTCGCGCGCTTGCCGCGCCGGATCTTCGAACCAGCAGTCCTCGCAGATCACGACGCCGCAGCGCACGCCTTCGACGTCGAACACGCAGGGCGCAGTCCCAGGTTCGAAGTAGCGCTCCTCATCGAATACCGTGTAATTCGGAAGATGATGCTTGCGATAAACCGTAGCGACGCGGCCGTCGCGCAGCACGGCGACGGCGTTGTAACGAGCGCCGTCATGCCTTTCCGGGAATCCAACGAGTGCCGTTGTGCCGGTGACTGCGGGTGCAATCGCCGCGAGTTCGGCTGCACATGCGTCGAGGAACGCCGGTCGCAGAACGAGGTCTTCAGGCGGGTAACCGCAAAGGGAAAGCTCTGGAGTGACGGTGAGCGCCGCGCCTGCCCGCCGTCCTTCGCCGATCGCATCGAGCAGCGAGCGCGCGTTGCCTGCGAGATCGCCGAGTTTCTGGTTGAGTTGCGCGAGCGCAATGCGCATCGATCGATGGTAGCACGTGCGCGGCGAGTCACCGCAGCCCCAATCGATGCGTCACCGTACAATCAACCTGTCATGCACGCACCCGTACCCTACTCTCGATCGAGGCCTCCGATCGCCATCGCTCCGCTGGTGCGCGAAGACGTCGCGCTCTCGAGCATCGATCCGGCCGACTGGAATGCGCTTGCGCCGTCATTGCCGCTGCTGTCGCATGCGTATCTGTCTGCGCTGCATTCGACGGGGTGCGCCGCGCCACAGACGGGCTGGCAGCCGCGCTACCTGACGGCGTGGAACGGCACCGAGCTGATCGGCGCGATGCCGCTGTACGCGAAGGCGCACAGTTACGGCGAATATGTATTCGACTGGGGATGGGCCGACGCGTATCGCCGTTACGGACGGCGCTACTACCCGAAGCTCGTCGCGGCTGTGCCGTTCACCCCGGTGCCGGGGCCGCGCATGCTCGCGCCCGCCGCGGCGACGCGCCGAGCATTGCTCGCCCGCGCGCTGGATGGGCTCGCGGACGGGTTTTCATCGCTGCACGTGCTCTTTACCGACGACGCGCAGTCGCGTGAGTTGTCGGCGACAGGCATGTTGATGCGCGACGGCGTCCAGTTCCATTGGCGAAACGCGGGATACCGCGATTTCGCGGATTTTCTCGCCGCCTTCAATCACGACAAGCGCAAGAAGATCCGACAGGAGCGACGCCGCCTGAATGAATGCGGCGTCACGTTCGTGCGCAAGTGCGGGACGGACATCGACGCCGCCGATCGGGCGTTCTTCTTCGAATGTTACGAGCGCACGTATCGCGCGCATCACTCGACGCCGTACCTGACGCTGGACTTCTTCGACGCGATTGCGGAAACGCTCGGACAGAACCTGCTGCTCGTCGTCGGATATCGGGACGGTCGGCGGCTGTGCGCGGCCCTCGACGTCTTCAACGCCGATACGTTATGGGGACGTTACTGGGGCACGCGCGAATACATTCCGGGCCTGCATTTCGAGGCGTGCTACTACCAGGCGATCGAATTCTGCATCGAGCGCGGTATCGGATCCTTCGAAGGCGGCGCGCAGGGTATCCACAAGCTCGCGCGCGGTCTGCTCCCGACGCCGACGCATTCCGCGCACGCCATCGCCGATCGTGCATTTGCAGCGGCGATCGCCGAGTACTGCGCGCGCGAACGAACCGACGTCGCGCATTCGATCGGCGAACTCGAAGCGGGCAGTCCGTTCCGCGAGCGGGTGCCTGCGAGCACGCGGTAGTTCCGCGTGCATGCAACTGCGCGCTGCCGCAATGCCGGCGGCGGGCTCAGGCCTCGTCGTCGGTCGGCAGCGGCTTCTCGTTCGGCGGCGCGACGTTGCCGTTGACTTCGGCGCGCGGCGCGGCATTGACGTTGAATTCACCGCCACCCTGCCGAGGAAAACGCTTGTTGTGCCCAGGTCCCTTGGGGCCTCCGTAACCGGCGGCATTGCGATCGCGCGGCTGACCGTGCGCACCGCCGGTCGGGTTGCCATTCGCCTTGCCAAACTTCGCATGGTGCGCACGCGGTCCGCTGCGATGCCGAGGCGCGCCGCCGTCGTTGCCGTACCCGCGCGGAGTGCCACCCGGAACGGTCAATGTCGTACGCCCGAACGGCGCTGCATTGGCGTTACTTTGCGGCTGCACTTCGTCGAAGTTGTGACGCGCGCGAGGGGCCTGCTGACCCGAACCGTGCGCGCGCGGTCGTTGCCCCTGCGCCTCGAAATTGGCGACCGGTCGCGACGGCGGGCGCGCACCCGAGCCGCGCCTTCCGCCAGGCCGCGATGACGGATGCGGCGACTGTGCATGACCGGCGGGACGGTCGAACCGTGGCGGTTGCTCGTTCGCCATCGTGAGCGTCGAATCAACGCGTCGCTTGTCACCGTGACCACCCACGCCGCTGCCGTGCGGATGCGGCCTGCCTTGACCGTGCGCGTGTGAATTCATCTTGTGCGCACGCGGCCCTTGCGCGCCTTTGCGCGGGTCGTGACGCCCGGGCCTTCCGTCCTTACGCTCATGCCGCTGCGGTGCACCGGGTGCCGTCGATCGCAAGCCGGCAGAGACCATCAGGGCCTCCAGACTCGCGGGCTCGAGTTCTGCAACGTCGCCACGCTTAAGTGACGTCGGCATCGCGAGCATCCCGTAACGGGTGCGAATCAATCGGCTCACCATCAGGCCAAGCGCCTCGAACAATCGGCGAACCTCGCGGTTGCGTCCCTCCTTCAGCACGACGCTGTACCAATGGTTGGCGCCGTCGTCGTCACCACCCGCGTCGGCAACCTTTTCACACCGCGCCGGTCCGTCGTCGAGTTGCACGCCCGTCGTCAGCGCCTGCATCTGCTCGTCCGACAAGCGGCCCATGACGCGCACTGCGTATTCGCGCTCGACCTCATAGCGCGGATGCATCAGCCGGTTGGCGAGTTCACCCGAATTGGTGAACAGCAACAGGCCTTCGGTGTTGTAGTCGAGCCGCCCGACGTTGATCCACTTGCCGTTGCCGATCGACGGCAGCTTGGCGAACACGGTCGGACGTCCCTCGGGGTCATCGCGGGTGACGAGTTCACCGGCCGGCTTGTGATACATGAGCACGCGGGCGCGCGGTTCGGCGAAGCGAACCTTGACGAGTTCGCCGTTGATGCGCACCTCGTCGCCAGGTCCAACCTTCTGCCCGACTTCGGCCGGCATGCGGTTCACCGTGATGCGCCCGGCGAGGATCATTTCCTCCATCGCGCGGCGCGAGCCGAACCCGCAGCTCGCAAGCACCTTGTGCAGGCGCTGCGGCTCGCTGAAGATTTCGTCAGTGGACCGTTTGTGTTTCGGAGGCGGAAGGCTCTCCGCGATCCGCTGCAGCGCCAGGTTCGGCTGTTGGATCGGACCCGAGGATCGGGCTCGCGAGTGCGTGTGTCGCCTCGGCGGCCTTGGTGGGGGCATCAGGCATCTCCAGGAGGTGGGATGAATCAAGGTCGGCCAGCGGGGGCAGTTCCGCCACCGACGCGAGGCCGAGATCGTCGAGAAACGTCTTGGTCGTCGCGTAGAGCGCCGGGCGGCCCGGTGTCTCGCGATGTCCGACGCTTTCGATCCATTGCCGGTCTTCGAGCGTCTTGATGACGTTCGTCGACACGGCGACGCCGCGGATCGCTTCAATATCGCCGCGGGTAACGGGTTGCTGGTAAGCGATGATCGCAAGCGTCTCCATCACCGCCCGCGAATACCGCGGGGGCTTTTCAGGCGCGAGTCGATCCAGAAACGGTTGCACGTCGCGCCGACCCTGGAAGCGCCAGCCGGATGCGACCTGCACGAGTTCGACCTTGCGTGACGACCATTGCTCGGTCAATTCCGCGAGCAGCGCGCGCACCGTGTCGACCGGCAACGGCGGTTCGAACAGCTTTGCAAGCTGCGAGACAGCGACCGGTTCGCCCGCGACCAGCAATGCGGCTTCGAGCACGGCTTTCGCCCCGGTCATGTCGTTTGCGTCATCCATGCGATTCTTGAATCAAGCGTCCGCCGCGAGAGCGAACTGTGTTTCGCCGCGAAGTTGAGCGTAGATCGGCGCGTACGGCTCGGCCTGTGCAACGCTGATCAGCTGCTCGCGCGACAACTCGAGCAACGCAAGAAACGTCACGACGAGATGTGCAACGTCGGCGTGTTCGGAGAACAGCGCGGTGAACTCGACAAAGCGCGCAGGCTTCAAGAGCTTGAGCAGCCGGCTCATTTCCGAGCGAACCGACAATTGTTCGCGCGTCACCAGGTGATGCCGGTTTGCCCGGGCCCGCGCGATGAGTCCGGCCCACGCAGTGCGCAAATCCTCCGGCGAGACATCAGGCAGCCGTTCACCCGCGAGCCGGTCGAACCATACGCGAACGGTCGAGAAGTCGCGTTCGGCAAGCGGGAGCGCGTCGAGTTCCCGCGCTGCCTGCTTCATTTTCTCGTATTCGAGCAGCCGCCGCACCAGTTCCGCGCGCGGGTCGTCGGCCTCGACCCCCTGCGGGGCGGGTGGACGGGGCAGCAGCAGCCGCGACTTGATCTCGATCAGGACGGCTGCCATCAACAGGTACTCGGCCGCCAGCTCCAGCTGCGTGCGACGCATCATCTCGACGTAACCTAGATATTGACGCGTCAGTTCCGCCATCGGAATGTCGAGGACGTTTATGTTCTGCCGGCGTATCAGGTAGAGCAGCAGATCGAGCGGACCCTCGAACGTTTCGAGGAACACCTCGAGCGCTTCGGGCGGAATGTAAAGGTCATGCGGCAGTTCGTTGATCGGCTCGCCGTAAATGCGCGCGAGCGGTTTCGGATCCGGCGACGGATGCTCGAAATCCAGTGCCGCGTCGCCGCTAGTCATAGCGCAATCCCATTGCTTCGCGCACGTCGCGCATCGTTTCTTCGGCAAGCTTGCGGGCGCGTTCGCAACCGTCCGCCACGATATTGCGGACGAGCGACGGGTCGTCGAGATACCGTTGCGCCCGTTCGCGGATCGGTTGCTGTTCGCGAATGATCGCGTCGATCACCGGCTGCTTGCATTCGAGGCATCCGATGCCTGCGCTCGTACAGCCCTGCCACACCCAATCGCGCGTTACCTGGTCCGAATAGACCTGATGCAGGCCCCATACCGGGCACTTTTCAGGATCGCCCGGATCGGTACGCCGCACGCGCGCAGGGTCGGTCTGCATCGTGCGCACCTTCTGCGTGACAGCGACTGGATCCTCGCGCAGCATGATCGCGTTTCCGTAGGACTTCGACATCTTCTGGCCATCGAGGCCGGGTACGCGCGGAGTTTCGGTGAGCAGCGGCTGTGGCTCCGGAAGAATCACTCGACGCGATCCCTCGAGGTAACCGAACAGCCGCTCGCGGTCGCCAAGCGACAGATTCTGGGTGCCTTCGAGCAATTCGCGCGCTGCCTCCAGCGCCTGCGTGTCGCCCTGCTCCTGAAACGCCGTGCGCAGCGTCTCGTACCGCTTGGCCTTCTTGCTGCCGAGCTTCTTGACGGCGGCGCGCGCCTTTTCCTCGAAACCGGGCTCACGTCCATAGATGTGATTGAATCGTCGCGCAAGCTCGCGCGTGACTTCGATGTGTGAAACCTGGTCCTCGCCAACCGGTACCTTGTTCGCGCGGTAGACGAGGATGTCCGCGCTCATCATGACCGGATAGCCGAGAAAGCCGAAATTCGACAGGTCATGATCCGTGAGCTTCTGTTGCTGGTCCTTGTACGTCGGAACGCGCTCGAGCCATCCAACGGGAGTAATCATGCCGAGCAGCAATGCGAGCTCGGCGTGCTCGGGCACGCGCGACTGGATGAACAGCGTGGCGCGGGTTGGGTCGACGCCGGCGGCGAGCCAGTCGACGAACATCTCCCACACGCTGTCCGCGATCGTTTCCGTCTCATCGAAATGCGTCGTCAGCGCGTGCCAGTCGGCCGCAAAGTACAGGCACTCGTATTCCTCCTGCAGGCGGATCCAGTTCTTGAGCGCACCGTGGTAATGACCAATGTGCATGCGTCCGGTGGGACGCATGCCGGACAACACGCGATCGGCAAACATGGAGGCGATGATCGTTCCGCGTCGCGGATGCTTCTACAGCCCGACCAGCGCCTGCAACGCCCATTCGCCAAATTGCAGCAACGGCCCCATGACGTTGTCGAGCAGCCCCAATGCGAGCAATCCGACGATGACGAACAGGCCATACGGCTCGATGCGCGCATAGGCGTGAGCAACGTGCATCGGCAGCAGGCTGACTGCGATTCGGCCGCCGTCAAGCGGCGGAACGGGCAACAGGTTTAGCGCCATCAACACCAGATTTACCGAAACCCCGATTTTCGCGACGGACAAAAGATGCGAGCTTTCCCATACGCCGCCCGGCATCACGGCTCTGAGCAGCAGCGCCCATACCACCGCCATCGCAAAATTGGCGGCCGGGCCTGCCGCCGCGACCCACAGCATGTCGCGCTTGGGGTCACGCAAATTGCTGAAATTGACCGGCACCGGCTTCGCCCAGCCGAACACGAAATGCGGACCGCCTAGATATTTTGCTGCCAGGATCAGCACACCCGGGACCAGGATCGTACCGATCGGGTCGATGTGCTTGAACGGGTTCAGCGTGATCCGGCCCTGCATCTCCGCGGTGCGGTCGCCAAATGCCTTGGCGATGTAGCCGTGGGCCGCTTCGTGCAATGTGATCGCGAAGACCACCGGCACCACCCAGAGCGCAATGGTCTGCAGCGACACATCCATCCAGGTCCTCAGTTTACCCCAAGTCCGGCAGCATGATGCGATACGAGGCCGAGCCGGGCCGGATCACCGCCTCCCATGCGGACGATCAGCGGGGGAGAAACGGCGAGGTCGACGACCGTCGTGGGCAATGCCGCACACGCGCCTGCATCAACGACGGCATCGAGGCGGTTGCCAAGGCTGGCTTCGATGTCGTCCGGTTGGACGAGCGGCGACGCTTCGCCTGGAAGAATCAACGTCGACGACAGAATCGGTTCGCCGATCTCGGTGAGCAATGCCTGCGCAGTCGCGTGATCCGGCACGCGAACGCCGATGGTGCTGCGCTTCGGATGCTGAACACGCCGGGGAACCTCGTCGGTGGCACGCAGCAGGAATGTGAAGCTCCCGGGCGTGCCCTGCCGCACGATACGGAATTGCCAGTTGTCCATTCGCGCGAAGCGGCCCACCTGCGCGAGATCGCGACATACTAGCGTCAGATGATGGTGGGAATCGACACCACGCAGCTGTCGAATGCGGCGGGCGGCCTGGGCGTCGCCGATGCGACAACCGAGCGCGTAGCTAGAGTCAGTCGGGTATGCGATGACGCCACCGCGCTGC
>JAICVH010000067.1 GCA_025935435.1 Burkholderiales bacterium | reverse complement strand
GAGATCTCGGCGGCCACCTTGATGCCTTGCGCATCGAGCGCCTTGCGCATCGTGTCGAGGCCACCTTTGCCGAAGTCGTTGTTGACCCAGATGATCGCGACGTTCTTCGCTTTCACCGTATCCTTCAGATAGCGCGCGACTTTCGGCATCGCCGTCGTCTGCGTGAACGACGTGCGGAAGATGTAGGGATTGCCCTGCTGCGTGATCGCAGCTGCCTCGCCGCCGGTGAAATTCGGCACTTCCGCCCGGCGCGTCTCGGCCATGCTGACGAGAATCGATCCCGAAAACACCGGACCCATGACAACGTACGCGCCCTGGTCGATGGCCTTCTGAGCCAGCGCCTTCGACACCTGGGGCTGCGACTGCGTGTCGAGCGACGTGTACTCGATCTTGCGCCCGAGGATGCCGCCGCTTGCGTTGATTTCCTTGACGGCGAGCTTCACGCCATTATCGAAGTTCGTGCCGGACGTCGTGCCGGTCCCCGAAAGCTCGACGAGCCCGTAGATCGGCACCGGACCCTGCTGCGCCATCGTGGACGCGCTGATGCAAAGGCCAAGCGCCACGGCCGGCCACAATGCTCGCTTCATGCTTTCCTCCTGGTTGGGGTGCTGCGGGTCATGCAAACGGCGAATTGTAGGTCGTATCCTCGAACGGCAGCCCGACGTAGTTTTCGGCCATCGCGGTCGATGCCGCTTTCGAGCCGACCAGATAGTCGAGTTCGGCGCGCTGCAGCTTGCGGCCGATCGCACCCGTGTCGGGGAAACGATGCGTGAGCGATGTGAACCACCACGAGAACCGCTCGGCCTTCCACACGCGGCGCAGGCATGTGTCCGAATAGCCGTCGATGCCCGCATCGCTGCGGTCCATGAAGTGCTCGATCAACGCGCGGGCAAGAAAACGCACGTCGGAGGCTGCGAGATTCAACCCCTTCGCGCCAGTCGGCGGAACGATATGCGCAGCGTCGCCCGCGAGCAACAGCCGGCCGAAACGCATGGGCTCGCCGACGAAACTGCGTAACGGCGCAATGCTCTTTTCGATAGAAGGGCCGATGACGATCGATTCGGCCGCCTCGGGATCGAGGCGCCGGCGCAATTCGTCCCAGAAGGCTTCGTCGCTCCATTGCTCGACTCGATCCTCGAGCGAGCATTGGACGTAATAGCGCGTGCGCGTCGGTGAACGCATCGAGCAGAGTGCAAAGCCGCGCTCGTGGTTCGAATAGATCAATTCATGCGACACCGGTGGCGTGTCCGCAAGAATGCCGAGCCAGCCGAACGGATACTCGCGTTCGTAACTCGTGATGCTGGACGCGGGAATGCTCGCGCGGCTCACGCCGTGATAGCCGTCACAGCCGGCAATGAATTCGCATGCGAGCGTGCGCGTGTGGCCCTCCTGCCGCCACGTGATCGACGGCGTGGCCGTATCAAACCCGTGAGGTTGCACGTCGGCGGCTTCGTAGGCGGTAATGCCGCCGAAAGCTCGCCGCGCATCCATCAGGTCGTGCGTGACCTCGGTCTGCCCGTAGATCACGACGTGCTTGCCGGTCAGCCCACACAGGTCGATGCGATGCCGCGCGCCGCCGAACGCCAGCTCGATGCCGTCGTGCAGCAGGCCTTCGCGCCGCATCCGTGTACCGACACCGGCTTCATCGAGCAGGTCGGCCGTCGTCTGCTCGAGCACCCCGGCGCGAATGCGGCTCAGTACATAGTCGCCGCTGCGGCGCTCGACAATGACATTGTCGATGCCGGCGTTGTGCAACAGTTGCCCGAGCAGCAGGCCGGACGGGCCGGCGCCGATGATGGCGACCTGCGTGCGCTTGGGGAGCATGAGGTCGCCATCATAGCCGGCCGGTTAGGGTTCTATCAGCTTCCCGTCGCGCACGATGCGCAACAGCGAGAGCTGTGCACGCGAGTCGCCAATCGCCTTGCGGAAATCGGCGACCGCGCGGGCCGGTTGCTCGTTGCCGTTGAGCACGAACGAGAAAGCCGGGGGTTCGCTCGACGTGCGCAAACTGCCCGGCACGACGCCGGAGACTTTGGTACGCACGATCCGCGCACGGATGGCATTCGCGACGACCGGCCCCTCGACTGCGACGAACACGACCTGCTGATGATTCGCCGTCGCCCGTTTCACCACGGCGTGATCGTACGTGGCCGCCACTTTATCTTCGATGCATACGCCGCACGCCCAGCCGGCGGTCGGTGAGAGCGTCAGCGTGAGCGCTACCGCCAGCAACGAAATCGGGTCGCGCCGCATCATTTGCCTTTCGCGTTCGCGCGGCCTGCGTTCGGCGCGGGCGCAACGTTGGTGAGACTGCTCGGTGATTGTGGCACGTTGGTCGCGCTTGGCGAGCCGGACAGCGTTTGGTTCGGCTGCAGTGCGGTTCCTGGCGCCGCCGCTTGCGGCTGCTGTTCCCCCTTGACCTGAAGGTTCGCATCGGCCCACTTGAAATACGCGATGAACTCGCGGATCTCCTGGTCGGATAGATTCTGGTCGGGCATCGGCACCTTGTACTTGTCCAGCATGGCCTTGGCGTCGGCGTCCGTCTTGAGCATTTCTTCGGGCGACTTGAGCCAGCGCGTCAGCCACGCGTCGGAGCGACGCTTGGACACGCCATAGACGTCCGGTCCCAATTTGTCGCCGCCCGCGATCGAATGGCATGCGAGGCACTTCGATTCGAATGCGAGCTTGCCCTTGACCGCGACCGGATCCGTTGGCGCCGAGGTCGCCGGTATGTTGTGGTGCTCGCTCTCGCCGCCGCCTGGTGATTCACCCGCGGCAATGAGGCCGATAGCGCCCTGCGACGCGTTGGCGAAATGATGGTCGACCATCACGTAACTTCCGGCTTCGGGGATGACGAATTCCACGATCGCACTGTTGCTCGAGCCCATCAGCACGGTCTGCGCACCTCGCAACTGATTGTCGGGATTGCCTTCGAGCCATACGCGATCGAAGATCGTGCCCACGACGTGGAAGCTCGACGTGTTCGACGGCCCCACGTTCAGCAGGAAAAGCCGCACGTGCTCGCCGGGCTTGGCGGCGAGCGGCTTGTCGACCATCCCGTTGTAGCGACCGTTGAACACCGTATACGTCGGCGCTTTCGTTCGCACGCGCTCGCCGTCGAGAACGTATAGCGGCTGTCCGTCGACCTTGCGCTTCTGCGGGTCCAGCTTCGTATAGAACTCGCTCTGGATCACCGCATATTCGTGATCGACCTTGGTCGGGTATCCGCCGCGCGGCTCGACGATCATCATTCCATACATGCCCGATGCAATGTGCTCGAGCACCATCGGCGTGCCGCAGTGATACATGTAGACGCCGGGATAATTCGGCGTGAACTCGAAGTCGATCGTCTGGCCCGGTGCAACCGACCGGTACTTGTCCTGCGGCGACACCATCGCCGAATGGAAGTCCATCGAATGCATCATCGGCGCGGCCATGACCTGCAGGCCAGGGACGTGCTCGTCGCTGCGGTTGGTCATCGAGAACTTGACGCGATCGCCGACGCGCGCGCGCACGACCGGACCGGGCACCTGATCGCCGAACGTCCATGCGCTGAACTTCACGCCGGGCGCAATCTCGATGACCTTGTGCGTCGTGTCGAGACGTACCTCTTTGACGGCATCCGGGACCAGCGGCTTGACAGCGGCATCCAAGCTGAGCGCGCCGCCCGCTGCGAAGGGGCCCGTATGGCGCTCGCTGCTGATTTTTGCCGGGCCCGGCTTGAAGTCCATTTTCGACACGTCGTACGGGTCGTCCTGGCGAACGGGGGTTGCATTGGCAGCCTGTGGCGCAGGCGGCGTCGAACCGGTCGTGGATGCCGCGGGCGTCTGGGGATTTGCGGGTGGCGGCGCGCGGTCGCAACCGGCGAGCAACGCGACCAGCATGCAGAGGGCGACCAGACTCATTCTTGACACGGTTGTTTTCATGGGGACCCGGTTGATGGAAGTTTCAAGCTGCTGGCAATTTGTATTCACCAGCACGCAATATAAGAATACTTGCGCGCCTTCGCCTTGACCGGCGTCAATATGTGCGGCCGTTGCAATAGGTACGGTGTGGCTCATTGCACCGGGGTCAAAGCATGAACAATCGTATGGCGGGTAAGGCCGAAACGTCTGCGGGGCGTTACGAACCCTGCAGCGGCGGTGACCGCATGAGATCGATTGCGATCATCCTCGACGAACACCGGTCGCTGGCCGCAATTTTGCACGGGATGCTGTATCTGGTGCGAGCAATCAAGAACGACAGGGCGACGCCGGATTTCAGGTTGTTCGCCGCGATGGTCTATTACATCGATGCATTTCCAGAGCGTTTCCACCATCCGAAGGAGGAAACGTACCTCTTCCGTCTGCTTCGAAGACGCGATCCTACGGCAGGCCCGCTGCTCGATCAGCTTCACGCGGAGCATCGGTCGGGCGAGGTGAAGATTCGCGAGCTGGCGTCGGCGCTCAAGCGCTATGAGCGCGTCGGCGGTAACTCCTTCGAGGCATTTGCTGATGCGGTTGACAGCTATGCGACGTTTCACTGGCGACACATGCGAACCGAGGAAGACCAGATACTGCCGCTCGCCCGCCAGCATTTGACCGACAGCGATTGGGATGAGATCGACGACGCGTTCGCAGGCAACGCAGACCCGATGCTCGGGGCTAAGGTAGGGGACGAATACGAGGCGCTTTTCCGCCGCATTGCCAACTTGGCCCCACCCCCGATCGGCGTCGGTCCCGAACGCTGACGGTCGACGCACGCGGCCGGCCCGCGCTACCATGCGCGTCCGTATATCGCTACGGCCATGTGGCCTGCTGCAGTGCGTCGCTCCTATCTGTTCGTACCTGGCAACCGTCCCGACCGATTCGACAAGGCGTGCGCTACGCGCGCGCATGGCGTGATCGTCGATCTCGAGGACGCGGTGCCGCCGTCGGATAAGCAGAATGCGCGCGAAGCGCTTCGCCGATGGCTGCAACCGGGCAAGCCGGTGTTCGTACGCGTCAATGCGGTGGATACGGAGTGGTTCGCTGATGACCTTGCCAGTTGCGCCCAACCAGGCGTCGCGGGCGTCCTGCTGCCGAAAGCCGAGCGCGTCGAGGATGTAGATCGCGTAGCCCGCACGTGCGACGGATTGCCGGTCCTGCCGCTCGTCGAAACAGCCGTCGGACTTTGGAATGCAGTGTCGATTGCGCAAGCGCATGGCGTGCAGGCGTTGCTCTTCGGCTCGCTGGATTTCCAGGCGGATACGGGCATCAGCGACGACGACCTGCTCTATGCACGTTCACATCTCGTCGTCGCTTCGCGTGTCGCCGGGATCGCAGCACCCATCGATGGCGTCACGCAGGCATTCGACGATCCTGAACTGCTGCGGCGCGATTGTTGTCGCAGCCGGCAGCTCGGCTTCGGCGGCAAGGCGTGCATTCATCCGAATCAGGTCGATGTCGTCAACACCGCCTTCGCGCCGAGTGCCGACGAGATCGACTGGGCGCAGCGCGTCGTCGCTGCATTCGAACAGTCGAGCGGGCGCGCGGTGCAGCTCGACGGCCGAATGATCGATCGGCCCGTATTGCTGAAGGCACAGGCGATGCTCGCCGAGCGTCTCGATACTTTGGCGAGCAAATGACGCGGCGCGCGCCGTGAGCACGCCGTCCAGTCCGATCACGCTCGCGCACTGGCGGCGGACGGTTGCTGAGCTCTATGGCGATGTGCGCACCGTGGCGATCCACGATCCGGCGCGCGCGGCGAGCGTCTTCCGGGAAAAGCGCGACCAGCTGTTCCGTCAGCATCCGGACAGCCCAATTCCTTCGACGTATCGCAGCGGCTGGCGGGGCGCGTCGTGGTACCCGTACGACGCCTCGTATCGCGTCATCGGAACCGTTAAAGCGGACGCGCCGCGAGCTTCATTCGACATGGCGCTTGCCGCCGATGGCGTGACGCGATCCACGCGCGTTGCGACCGTCGAGTTCTCATTGCTCGGACATGCGAGCGTATTGGCGCTCTACTGGTTCGAAGGCTACGGCGGCGGGCTCTGGTTGCCATTCGCCGACGCGACCAACGGAGTTTCAACGTACGGTGGCGGTCGCTATCTCTACGATACGATCAAGGGAGCGGATCTTGGCGCAACTGCAAGCGAATTCGTTCTCGACTTCAACTTTGCGTACAACCCGTCGTGCGCGTACGAGGATCGCTGGTCGTGTCCGCTGCCGCCCGAGGAAAACAGGCTGTCGTTCGCCGTTGCGTCAGGAGAGCGCATTCCGCAATTGGAATGAACAACGGCATGACGCGCGACGTCCTTTTCCGGTTCGTCGTCAAATAGGCGCGCTCCATCGAGCAACGGTGGCGACATACCCGGGCGGAACGTCCGCCGCGTGCAGTGACCAGAAATCGGGTTCATAAGGGCTCGGCCCCGCGCGCAACCTGGGGCCACTTGAGATATCGACATCGATTCGTCCGAACGGCGCAGCCAGCGCTTCGCCAGTGGCCTTGCTGATCGCCTCCTTGCAGGTCCAAAGCGTCAGCACGCGCCGCCGTTGGCCTTCCGCATCGAATGTCGCAAGCTCATCGCGTTCGCGAAGCGTCATGAATTTGCGTGCGATTCCCGTCGTGTTGATCGCGCGGTCGATCGATTCGACATCGACGCCGATGCGGCCCTGTTCGGCCAGGCCGATGAGCGCGACGGACGTCGTGTGCGACACGTTGAAATCCAGCGACGGGACGCCGGCGAGCTGCGGGCGGCCGCGAACGCCCCGGACGATCGACACGGTGATCGGCCGAACACCGAGTACGCGGGCAAGCACCTGTCGCAATGCGCCTCGACCCATCACATAACGGTTGCGCAGTTCTGCCGTGCCGAAGCGCGCTGCACGCGCATGCTCGTCGACTGACAGCGTTGCGCTGTATTGATCCAGGAGTGCCGCGGTTGGTGTCAGATCGCACCACCACAGATGCACGCCCGCGGTCGGCGCTTGCCGCGACGTGAGGTTCGTCGCCGCCGCAGCATTGCTGCCTGACGTTTTCTCCTCTAAGCTCAACGCGTCTCCGTGAAGTTGCCAGTTGCGCCCGCATCACCCGCGGGCGCATTCGTGTTGGGGCACTCGCCAACGATGCGTCACGTCCTCGAGTTCCTCACCCGTTTGCCGCTACCGGTGCTGTACGCGCTTGGCAGCTTCGCGTACTTCGTTTCCTTCCGCGTGCTGCGCTGGCACCGCGATCTCGCAGCACGCAATCTTGCCAACTCGTTTCCCGAAAAATCGGAAGCCGAACGCGCCTTAATATTGAAGCAGTCGTACGTGAATCTCGGGCAGACGCTCGCAGAAACGTTCTGGGGATTCGGCGCGAGTGGCGAGGCGCTCGCGCAACGCGTGTCCATCGAGAATCCCGAACTCATCACACGCTTCGTCGCGGAGAAGCGCGCGGTTGTGTTGTTGACCGCGCACATGTGCAACTGGGAGTGGCTGCTGCCCGGCGCCGGCGCGCAATTCGACCTGCCGATCGACGCCGTGTACAAGCCGCTACGGGTGAAAAGTCTCGACGCGTTCATCCGCGACACGCGCAGTCGCTTCGGCGGCAAGCCGATTCCCATTCATTCGTTTCTGTTCGAACTGATGCGGCGCGCCGGCGAAGTACGAGCGTATGCGATGGTCGCCGACCAGACGCCTCCTCGCAACATGGACAAGTACTGGGCGCGGTTCCTGAATCAGGACACGGCATTCTTCACCGGCGCCGACAAGATCGCACGCTTTCTCGAGGCGCCGGTCGTCTACGTCGCGATGCGACGGGTCCGCAAGGGTCATTACAGCGTTCGCCTGCATGTCCTCGTAGAGCCCCCGTACGATGACGACCAGCCACTCGAGGTCGTCGAGCGCTATGCGCGACAACTGGAGTCGGAGATCCGCCGAAGTCCGCCCGACTGGCTCTGGGTGCACAACAAGTGGAAATATCCGAAGCCGCAATCCGTCGTGCACGAAGAGAAGGTCGCTGCATCCCGGCGCTGACGTGTCTTGGCTGTTGCAAATCGTCAGCGAAATACCTATAATTCGACCTCTCTGCTGCACACCTCCCAACGCAATCGC
Source organism: Burkholderiales bacterium (assembly GCA_025935435.1). Classification (GTDB taxonomy): domain Bacteria; phylum Pseudomonadota; class Gammaproteobacteria; order Burkholderiales; family Casimicrobiaceae; genus VBCG01. Next base: position 955 of record JAICVH010000067.1, on the reverse strand, counting down.
ACGACAAGGGAGACGGCCGCTTGAAAAAGCTCGAAGCGGTCCCATGTAGTGGAGTCGCTCTTTAACAATTGGCAATCGATAGGTGTGGGTGCTGAGGCGTTGGCCTTGGTGCCGGGTGCGGTCACGTGCCTGGTGCGAAGGGATCCAAGGCAAGCAGTGCTCACACGACGCTAGTGCGGTTGGCGCCTGGGTTTTGGGTGTCGGCCGTGAGTCACGCGCGTTTCTCGTCAAGGGGTGCGCGGGTGGCGACTAAGTCAAGTGAGTTGGAACTTTGTATAGAGATCGAACTGAAGAGTTTGATCCTGGCTCAGATTGAACGCTGGCGGCATGCTTTACACATGCAAGTCGAACGGGGTGAGGGGGCAACTCCTCATTCAGTGGCGAACGGGTGAGTAATGCATCGGAACGTGTCCCGCAGTGGGGGATAACGCCGCGAAAGCGGCGCTAATACCGCATACGCTCTGCGGAGGAAAGCGGGGGACCGGAAACGGCCTCGCGCTATGGGGGCGGCCGATGTCCGATTAGCTAGTTGGTGGGGTAATGGCTTACCAAGGCGACGATCGGTAGCTGGTCTGAGAGGATGATCAGCCACACTGGGACTGAGACACGGCCCAGACTCCTACGGGAGGCAGCAGTGGGGAATTTTGGACAATGGGGGCAACCCTGATCCAGCCATGCCGCGTGCGGGAAGAAGGCCTTCGGGTTGTAAAGCTCTTTCGGCCGGGAAAAAATCGCCTCTCCTAATACGGGGGGTGGATGATGGTACCGGACTAAGAAGCACCGGCTAACTACGTGCCAGCAGCCGCGGTAATACGTAGGGTGCGAGCGTTAATCGGAATTACTGGGCGTAAAGCGTGCGCAGGCGGTTCGTCGTGTCCGATGTGAAAGCCCCGGGCTCAACCTGGGAATGGCATTGGAAACTGGCGGACTCGAGTGTGGCAGAGGGGGGTGGAAT
>JAICVH010000116.1 GCA_025935435.1 Burkholderiales bacterium | reverse complement strand
TCACAGCGTTCGTGTCGATCGCGACGAACGCAAAGGCACGATCGCCTGGAGGATCAAGTTCCGCGACGGCACGGAAAAGAACTTCCTGTCACCCATCACGACGAAGCCGTGGGGGACGGCGATTCCCAAGCTCGCCGACGTTGCAGCGCCCACTAGGGAACAGCGCGACAGTCAGCTCCTCTACAACGAGCCGAAATACCTCCGTCTCGATGAAGGCGGCCTGCGTACGCTCGCGGATGCCGGCCTGAAGCTTTAGAAAGGCGTGTACTACTGATGGCCTATAAAACGATCACCGAGGACGGCATCGACATCCTGGTCGTCGGCGCAGGTCTCGGCGGCACCGGTGCCGCATGGGAAGCACGATTCTGGGGGCAGGACAAGAAGATCGTCATTGCCGAGAAGGCGAACATCGATCGCTCCGGCGCGGTCGCCCAGGGCCTGTACGCGATCAATTGCTACATGGGCACGCGCTGGGGCGAGAACAATCCCGAGGACCATGTCCGCTACGCGCGCATCGACCTGATGGGGCTGGTGCGGGAAGATCTGCTGTTCGACATGGCCCGGCACGTCGACTCCACCGTGCATCAGTTCGAAGAGTGGGGGCTGCCCATCATGAGGAACCCGAAAACGGGGCGCTACCTGCGTGAAGGGCGATGGCAGATCATGATCCACGGTGAGTCGTACAAGCCCATCGTCGCCGAGGCCGCGAAGAAATCGGCCGACAAGGTTTTCAACCGCATCTGCGTCACGCACCTGCTGATGGATGAGAGCAAGCCGAACCGGGTTGCCGGCGCCGTCGGCTTCAACGTCCGCACCGGCGACTATCACGTCTTCAAATCGAAGACCGTGATCTGCGGCGCCGGCGGCGCGTCCAACATCTTCAAGCCGCGTTCGACGGGCGAAGGCGCCGGTCGCACCTGGTATGCGCCATGGTCGTCGGCGTCCGCGTACGGCCTCATGATCGACGCCGGCGCGAAGATGACGCAGATGGAAAACCGCATCGTGCTGGCGCGTTTTAAGGACGGTTATGGTCCGGTCGGCGCCTACTTCCTCCACTTGAAGACGTATACGCAGAATTCGTTGGGCGAAGAGTACGAATCCAAGTGGTTTCCCGAGCTGCAGAAGATGGTCGGCAAGGAGTATCTGGATCCGGAAGCTTCGCACTTGACGCATCGGCCCATACCGACGTGCCTGCGCAACCACTGCATCATCAGCGAAGTGGCCGCGGGCCGCGGCCCGATTCACATGGTGACGATGCAGGCGTTCCAGGATCCACACCTCGAAGAGGTCGGTTGGGAAAATTTCCTCGGCATGACCGTGGGTCAGGCGGTGCTGTGGGCGGCGACCGATGTGGATCCGAAGAACGAGAACCCGGAGTTGACCACCTCCGAGCCTTACGTCATGGGATCGCACGCGACGTGCTCGGGCGCGTGGTGCTCGGGACCCGAGGACGTGTCTCCGCCCGAGTATTTCTGGGGCTACAACCGCATGACGACGATCGAGGGCCTGTTCGGCGCGGGCGATGCCGTCGGCGGCACGCCGCACGCGTTCTCGTCCGGCTCTTTCACGGAAGGCCGTCTCGCCGCCAAGGCCGCGTGCAAATACATCGACGACGGGAAAGCCGAAGGCATCGTCGTCTCCGATGCACAGGTCGAGCGCCGCCGCAAGGTGATCTACAAGCCGCTCGAGCATTACCGGGTCTACCGCAATGCGGTTGTCGCCGGCACCGTCAACCCGCACTACATCAATCCGCAGCAGGGACTCGACCGCCTGCAGAAGCTCATGGACGAGTATTGCGGCGGCTATACCGTCGGTTACATGACGAACGAGAAGCTCCTGAACATCTGCCTGAAGAAGCTCAGGATCATGGAGGAGGATCTCGAGAGCGTGGCCGCGAAGGACCTGCACGAGTTGCTCCGCGCGTGGGAACTGAAGCACCGTCACCGCGCGGCGGAGTGCGTCACACAACACACGCTCTTCCGCAAGGAGACGCGCTGGCCGGGCTACTACTACCGGGGCGATGCCATGAAGGTGGACGACGAGAACTGGCACGTGTTGACGGTTTCGCGGCGCGATCCGGAAACCGGTGAATACACGATGGAAAGAGCGCCCTGTTATCACTTGGTTGCTGACGACGCGGCGACCACGCGAAGCGCAACGCCGGCGCACTGATTTCGCTTGAACATCGTCGACAAGACCGACGACGAGATACGCGCCATGGCCGATCCAATGTGGCGTGATCTGGTCAAGCATTCCAACGAAGGGCAATACGGGGAATTCGTGAAGCGCTTCGCGAAATCGCTCGCACTCGCGATGAACGAGGTCGTCGTCAATCATCAGTTCGCCAACAGCGAGCTCGCCAGGAACCTGTCCGCCGATGCCGACTATCTCGGCGTCATCCGCCGTGGCGAACACGTGACCGTTCTGTACCGGCAACGAAGCACCAGGAAAGCGGGCGAATGGCTCGGCAGGCTCGTACTCGGCTACGAAGATGGCGAGGTCCGGATTTTTGCGGCGTCGATCTTCTGACCCGCGGGCCGGTGTCGACATGACTGAAACGATCCAGGACAGCAAATACGTCGAGCTCACGTACAGCGTCACGGACAGGACATCGGGTCAGCTCCTGACCGGCATCGAATTCCCGTTGGGCTATGTTCACGGACACAATGAAATTCTCGCCCCGTCCGTACACAGGGAACTCAGCGGCAAGTCCGTCGGCGATGTGATCGAAGTGCCGATCGACGGGAATCGCATCTTCGGCATGCGCGACGAATCGCTGGTCTTCACCGATCACCTCGAGAACGTGCCTGCGGAGTATCGGGAAGTCGGCACCTCGATCGTCATGCAAAACGACAGGGGCCAAATGCGTACGTTCATCGTGACGCGGATCGATGAGGGGACGCTGACGGTCGACGGCAACCATCCGCTTTGCGGCAGGCAAGTCGTCTTCAGGCTGGAAGTGCTGAGCGTGCGCGACGCAACGGCCGAAGAGTTGAAAGCTGGCGGAGCGATCGGTGCAGCACCGAACATCGAGTCGTCGATCCTGAGACGCCTTTGAACCGCAGTGGCGTTACGTTCCAAGGTTGGTTACTTTGGCTTGCGAAGCGAATTGGCGAAAGAGGTGAGTCATGAGTGAGCAGAAGCCCGTCACCAAGGTGCCCGACGGCCACACGCGTTTTTATACGACGCGTCAGAAGGCGCCGAATGAAAAAGGGTTTGTCGGTTACGAGACCGTCTGGAAGCCCTTGCAGAAGGAAGTCGAATACAAGCGGCCGAAGACCCCGTAGCACGACACGTCTCTTTCGCAAACGGCGGCACGAAGCCGGGTGCTGCGCGCAGTTCCAATTGCCGTCGGCGTTGTCCTGATGTGTCCGGAAAGATTCTGCTGCCGCGCCTGCCGCGATGACTAGCCAACAAAGCGTCGATCAGGGCGAGCCCGTCGCGTCCTTGCGCGACTCCGCAGGGCTTGCCAAAGCCAGGCGCACGCTTGTCGTCAGCGGAACCGCGCATGCCCTGCACGACGGGTATACCGATCTGATCTACGTGCTGCTGCCTATTTGGCAGACCGAGTTCGGACTGGGCTACGCGGTGCTCGCCGCGCTTCGCGCAGTCTACGCAGGCATGATGGCGACGCTTCAGGTCCCGTGGGGATGGGTGGCTGCGAAAGTGGACGGGCGAATCGTTCTCGCGATCGGCACCGCACTTTCCGCAGCGGGATATGCGCTCGCCGGATTGACGGGCAGCCTGGCGGGTTTGTGTGTGGCGCTCGCCGTATCGGGCGCGGGTTCCAGCACACAACATCCGATCGCATCCGCCGCGGTCTCTCGCGCGTATGGCGCTGCGTCGCGCGGACCGCTGGGGACGTACAACTTCACGGGTGATCTTGGAAAGGCGGCAATTCCCGCGCTGATGTCGCTGTTGCTGATGCTGATGCCCTGGCGCGGCGCGCTGTGGATCCTGGCCACGCTCGGTGCGGTCGTCGCTGCCGTCGTCTTCCTGCTCATGCCGCCCATTGCCACCGAAGTGCCGTCTCAGACGCTGGGTACGAAAGGCGGTCGGGTGCGACGCGGCTTCTGGTTGCTGTTCACCATCGGTGTGCTGGACAGCGGCGTGAGAATGGGATTGTTGACGTTCCTGCCATTCCTGCTCACGGCGAAAGGCGCATCGCTACCGACGATCGGCGTCGCCCTGGCGCTGGTTTTCATTGGCGGCGCCGCCGGCAAGTTTCTTTGCGGCTGGCTCGGTGCTCGCGCGGGCGTTTTGCCGACTGTTCTTGCGACGGAAGGCGGAACGGCTGCATGCATCGGTGCCGTGTTGCTGCTTCCGCTTCCTGCCGTACTCGCGCTGCTTCCCATTCTGGGTGTGATGCTCAATGGAACGTCGTCGGTGCTGTACGGCACCGTGCCGGAACTCACGCCTCCGCATCGGGTCGAGCGCGCCTTCGCACTGTTCTACACGGGGACGATCGGATCAGGTGCGATCTCGCCCGTGCTGTACGGCGTGGTGGGTGACTGGATGGGACCGCAATGGGCGACTGCGGCCACTGCGATCGTTGCACTGACGATCTTTCCGCTGGCGTTTGCTCTCGCGCCGCATCTTCCCAAGGTCGAAGAGAACGAGCGCGGCGCGCCGGAGCAGACCCGCGTTTGAAGGCAGTGTCGTCATCGGCGCGTGCGTCCGAGAGCGCGCGAATTCGTTGCCGCCGCCGGCCATGTTAAAGGATCAGGGTGCAACGCTTCGAAACAGCACCAGTGCCTCTATTCGCGACAGCCGCTCGCGCAAGTTCTCGAGTTCCCGCGTCTGCGCGTCGATCTTCGCATCCTTCTCCTGCACCAGCTGATGCAGTCCCTGAATTGCGGCGAGCGCTACGCCGTCCGCATCCACGCTGTGGATCGTCGTGTCGTTGTGGCCAACTCGGAATGCAGCGCGGAAATCCTGCGCCATCGGCCCGATGTGACGGACTTCTGCGGCTTCAGTTTTGAAACGCCATGTTCCGATCGGCAACGCGACGACCTTACGCAAGATGTCGAGCGTGTCGGCGTTATCGAAATCCATCTTCGCCTCGCGTGAACTCGTGCAGCTCCACGCACCAGCGCCTGGCTGCAACGAACAGCCCGTGACAGGTACGCCGCTGCCGTTGATTCCGGACACGAACCAAACGCCTCCGGTAGCTCGAACATTGAACGTGTTGGTTGCGTTGGCCCATCCGGAGACCGCGGGATCGAAGTCGAATTGACGAAAATCGGCCCAGACGAACTCTCCGTCCGCCGTTGCCTTCGCACCTTCGCCGGCGGCGAAGCTAGCTCGGCCGCTGGCCACATTATTAGCACCGCCAGCTACGATTGAGTCCGTGCCCGATGCCACGTTCACTGCGCCTCCCGCGACGGTCGCGTTGACGCCGCTCGCCACGTTCAATGTCCCTCCGCCGACCGTTGCCCACCCACCATTGGCCTCGTTCTGCTGGCCACCTCCTACTGAGCCAAAATGTGATGCAGAGTTTGCGAAACCGCCTGCAACCGTGCCGAAAGGTCGATCGGACGGAGTTCCATCGGTATCGCCAACGCGATTGCCCGCGCCGCCCCCGATCGAGCCATAGTGGTCGGTCACGCTATTCGCGCAGCCCCACGCTGCGCAAAAAGAAAACCCGGGGACGGGCCCGCTCCCCGGCGCTCCTCCACCAGCGATCGTCGCACCAGCAACGCCAACGGAAGCCGCATTGTTCGTGAATCCGCCCAAGATGTTCGGCGTGGGTGAAGCAGGTTGGAAGCGCATCACGCGCGCTCCGTTGACTTTGATTTCCAGCTCGTTGTTGTCGTTCGTGCCGAGCGTGGCCATGGTTCCGAACACGTTGCCCCCCTGCACGAAGAAACTTCCGGACGGCGAGCCGAAGCTCTTCGCAATACGGAAGTCGGCGCCGAAGCTCGTGTTGTCCTGCACTGTGCAGAATCCGATCAGGTTCGCGCTTCCCCCGCTGATCGGCGTGAACTGCGCGCGCACATTGAAATGATTTCCCGCCGGCGCATTCACCCCATTCGGTCCGAACACGTCCAGATACCGAAATTGCTGAAAGGGCTGCAACGATCCGCTTAGCGTTCCACCGATCTGCGCCCCCGTCGTGTCATTGAACAATCGTAGCTCGTAGCCCACGGCCTGGTTCAGGCTCGCCACGAAACAGTTCGTCTGGAACGTCGGCGCCCCAGCCTGCCGCTTCAGGCCGACGCTATGACTCACTTGGTTGTTGAAGTTGGAAATCGGAAAGCCTTCCACCGAGAACCCTTGCCCCTGGGGCGTCTGCACCCGCATGTACCCATAGAAGCTGTTGCTCTGCGGCACCGCCTTGTCGGTGACGACGAGCAATCCGAAGTGACCGCCGGCCGCGAGCGCGCACTGGCTTGCCAGCGTGATCTGTACGCTGCGGTTCGCCGATACCACGACATCGTTGCAGACCTTCGGCCCCGGTGCGCTCGAGTTGTTAGCCTCGTAAAACGACACGCTTGCGGTCAGTGTGTTGGCTCCAGGGTTATAGAGGGTAACCTCGTTACCGAAGCTGGGCGTTTGCGCCGACACCGGAAAGACGATTGTCGTCGAGAGTCCCGCCGTGGTCTGGGCCGCGACGATCGAGCTCCAAAGAAGAACCACCGGTACGAAGCCGAACCGCATGCCGCGCCGAACCATGTCGCCTCCCGTCGGTAGAAATGGCTGCGATTCGACGCCTCTAGGATTAGGGTGTCAAGCGGGCGGAGAGCGGCCAAGAAGACAAGTTTCTGACAAGCGACGCGACCGCGAATGCGCGTACGCGCCGCTTCACCCGGCGGCGGAGTTGTGGCGAGTGCAACTCCGAACCGAACAGCTCTCGCCGATGTGCGATGTAGCGGACAATTTGCAATTCCGAATCGCTGTATGTACGCCGGAAACCGTCTGCAAGGCCTTGCAGACGGACGTTTAGTACAACATCCGAAAAAGCCACAGTGAACTCGCGCAAATCGATTACCGCGCGCGACCTCGACATGGGAACACTGTTCTGCTGACCGTTGGTTCGATCCGCAGGCGCTCGTCAGCGATCGCCATCCTACGATGGGTCCTGATGCCGCGGGAGCATTCTGGCGCACTCAAGTAACGCTGCTGCCACCACGCGCGCGCTCGGTGTTCCACCTACGTTCAATTCGGCGTTCTTTCCCTTGCCCGGCATGGCCGTCGCCGGCTCCAATGTGGCGACACATGAAGAGCGGTGCAGATCTGTATGAAATTCAGGGAGAAGACCACCCAATCAGCGTGCGTTTGCCTGCGTCGGTACG
>JAICVH010000454.1 GCA_025935435.1 Burkholderiales bacterium | reverse complement strand
TCGGCGAGACGCGCCCGGCACGCGCGCGCGAACGAAGCGAAGTGTGGCGACCATGGCGCGCGTACGCCGTCATGCACCTGTGGAGGAATGGCTGATGCAACCGATGAAACTGCGCTGTGAAATGACGAGTCCCCTGGGCGACCTGCTGTTGGTCGCGAACGCTCCGGGCGATGCGCTGTGCGGCCTGTTTGTCGTCCAGCAGAAGTATTTTCCCGCTGCGGCGTCCCAATGGCAGGCGGCGCCCCGGTTGCCGCTGTTCCGCATTGTGACGGCGCAACTACGCGATTACTTTTCAGGTGCGCGCCAGTCGTTCGATCTGCCGCTCGCCCCCGAAGGCACGCCGTTTCAACAGCACGTGTGGTCCCACATTCGCGCCGTGCCATTCGGCGAGACGATCACGTATGCAGAGCTCGCGCGGCGTTGCGGACGTCCATCGGCGGTGCGCGCAGCCGGCGCCGCGACGGGCCGCAATCCGCTGATGATCGTGGTGCCATGTCACCGGATCATGGGCAGCGGCGGAGCGCTGACCGGGTACGCCGGCGGCCTCGATCGCAAACGCGTATTGCTCGAACTGGAATCGCGGGACCTGGTCGGCATGACCCGTAACGTCGCGTGAATGCGCACTGCCGACATCGCACGTCTGTTTGCGCTCTCGATCATCTGGAGCGCGTCGTTCGTTTTCATCCGCGTCCTTGCCCCGGTGCTCGGGCCGGTATGGGTCGCGACGTCCCGCATGCTGCTCGCCGGCGCAGCGCTCGCGCTCGCATTCGTCGTCGTCCGCAGGCATCTCGATGTACGTGAGCATTGGCGCGCTTACCTGTTCGTAGGCGTCCTCAATTCAGCGCTGCCGTTTCTGCTGTTCGCGTATGCTGCGCTGGCGCTACCGGCGTCTTATCTGGTGATCCTGAATGCCGCCTTGCCGATGTTCGGCGCCATTGCGTCGGCGATCTGGCTCGGCGAGCCGATGAATGCGCCAAAGGTCGCCGGACTGGTCGTCGGCGCGGCAGGTGTCGTACTCGTCAGTCGCGCGGGACCGGTCGTACCCGACGCCGCGTTCGTGCTTGCCGTGGCGGCGAGTCTCGGCGCCGTGCTCTGCTATGCGCTCGCTGGCGTATGGCTGAAGCGCCGCGCACGCACGCTCGCGCCGCTGGCCGTCGCCGGGTGGAGTCAGCTTCTCGGCGGTGCGGCACTGCTGCCGCTTGCGGTCACGACTCCCGTGCACGGCAGCATCACATCGGCGATCGTGATCAACGTACTGTTGCTGGCGCTCGTGTGCAGCGCGGCCGCGTATGCGCTGTACTTTCGCTTGATAGCGGACGTCGGGCCAACGCGCGCGATGACCGTGACGTTCCTGATGCCCGCCTTTGGAATGCTGTGGGGACGACTGTTCCTCGATGAATCGATCACGTGGCCAATGCTCGTCGGTGCCGCGTTGATCGTCGCCGGCACCGGCGCCGTATTGCGGCCGCGCCCGGTACTACGCCAGGCCGCGCGCTGAGCGTTTGCGCGAATCCGTGAATGCCCTGACGGCACTCTCCGCCAAAGCACGCGACGACGCGCTGACCGCGCTTTTCGAGCGTCAATGCACGGCGTTCGACGCCGAACGCTATGCGAGCGTTGCCGCGAGGCGTGATCGACTGTCGCGCGTTGCCGCGATCGTCAAGCAGCACGAGCGCGAACTGATCGCGGCGGTCGCCGAGGACTTCGGTCATCGTTCGGCACACGAGACGCGGCTCGCCGAACTCTACGTCGTCGCGGCGGAAGTGCGTCACGCGATCCGCGACCTTCCGCGCTGGATGAAGCGCCGGCGCGTGCGCACGCCGTGGCATTTGCTGCCTGCATCGGCCGTGATCGTGCCGCAACCGCGCGGTGTCGTGGGCGTGATCAGTCCGTGGAATTATCCGGTGCAGCTCGCCCTCGCGCCCGTCGTTGCAGCGCTCGCCGCCGGAAACCGCGTGATGCTGAAGCCGTCCGAGTTGACGCCCGCGACCTCCGCGCTCCTCGCGCGACTGGTCGCGACGCGCTTTGGCGACGACGAGTTTGCCGTTATCACGGGGGATGCCAGCGTTGGGCAGGCGTTCGCGTCGCTGCCGTTCGCACATCTGTTCTTCACGGGCTCCACCGCGGTGGGAAGACGCGTCGCGGTTGCGGCGGCGGCCAACCTGACGTCTGTAACGCTCGAACTCGGCGGCAAGTCACCTGCAGTGTTTTCGCAGGACGCGGATTTCAGTGCCGCGGTGCCGCGCCTTCTCGTTGGCAAGCTTCTGAACGCCGGGCAGACGTGCATCGCGCCCGATTACGCGCTCGTACCCGCAGCGCGCATCGATGAATTTCTCTCATCGGTCAGCGCGAGCGTGCGCACGCTGTATCCGGACGCTGTCGCGAATACCGACTATTCGTCGATCGTCAACGCGCGGCACTTCGACCGTCTGACAGCACTGGTCGACGACGCACGACGTCACGGCGCCCGCGTCGTCGTACTCGGCGATACGACTGCTCGCGATCCTGGTTTTCCCCGCCGGATCGCCCCGACGATCATCGTCGGCGTCACCGACGAGATGGCGGTGATGCGCGAGGAGATCTTCGGCCCGTTGCTGCCGATCGAAACGTACGCAAACCTCGACGATGCGATTGCGCGCATCAACGCGCGGCCGCACCCGCTTGCGTTGTACTGGTTCGGCAACGACCGGCGCGAGCGCGAGCGCGTGCTGCGCGACACGCAGGCTGGCGGTGTGACCATCAACGACACGCTATGGCATTTCGCGCACGAAGGATTGCCGTTTGGCGGTGTCGGCGCATCAGGCAGCGGCACGTACCACGGCGAGCATGGTTTCACGACGTTCTCGATCGCGAAGCCGGTGTTCGTCCAATCGCGTTATGCGCCTACGCGGCTGCTGTATCCGCCCTACGGTCGCATGTTCGAGCGCGTGCTTGCGCTGCTCGGCAAGCGGAACGGATGACGTCGGCGCGTCAGCGTCGGCGCTCATCGCGTACGCTCCTTCGTGATCAGTCGCACCGGACGCGGCGGTGCGGCGGCCGGCGGTCGATACAGCGCGTACACCTGGCGTACCAGCCGGACGTATTCGCGTGTTTCCGCGAATGGCG
>JAICVH010000559.1 GCA_025935435.1 Burkholderiales bacterium | reverse complement strand
GATCGACGACATTTCACGCAGGTACTGGTTGAGCAGCAGCGTCAGCTCTTCCGATTCCAGCAGATCGGTCGTCTCGGTGAAGCCGGCGATGTCGGAGAAGAAGATGGTGAGCTTCTTGCGCTGCGAAGCCACCTCGACGCTTTTCTCGCCGCTGAAAATCGATTTGTAGAGTTGCGGCGACAGGTACTTCGACAGCTTGGCCGAAAGGTTCTCGAGCGCCTCGTTCTTCTGCACGACCGCGCGATTCGCCGCTTCGACCTGCTCGATTGCGTCGACAAGCTTCTGCTGCGCATCCTTCAGCTCGGTGATGTCCGTCATCACCGTCACGGTGCCACCCGCCGCCACCTTGCGGCGGGCGATCCGGTAGACGCGCCCGTCAGGCGTCCGGTCCTCGAACGCTTGCGCTGACGGATTGCGTAGGCTCTCGATCCGTCGTTCAACGAGCGCGTCGACGTCGCCATCGCCGTAATACCCGTGCTCCGCCAGGTAACGCAGCAACTGCGGATACGGGCATCCCGGCTGCAGCAGCTCCCGGGGGACCGGATACATCTGGACGAAGCGATCGTTGCACGCGACGATGTTCAGCGCTTCGTCGGTATACGCGAGCGCACCCGGCATGTTGTCGAGCGCGACGTGCAACTGGGCCTCGTTTCGCACGGTACGTTCCTCGGCGCGCTTCAGTTCGGTGATGTCGGTGATGACGGTCACCGTGCCGCCGGCGCCCGCCCGCCGGCGATAGACCTCGTAGACGCGTCCGTTCGGGTGGCGATCCTCGAACAGCTCGCCGGTCGGATTGCGCAGACTTTCCACCCGGCGCGCGACCAGCTCGTCGACGTCACCCGGGCCGTAGTAGCAGTGCTGCGCGAGATAGCGGAGAAAGTCGGTGTACGGACGGCCGGGCTGCAACAGTTCGGCGGATGCCGGATACATCTCCGCGAACCGGTCGTTGCGCAACACGACGTTCAGGTCGCTGTCCGTATACGCGAGCGCGCCGGGCATGTTGTCCAGCGCGACCCGCAGCTCCGCCTCTTTCTGTACAAGAGCGCTTGCCGCGCGCTTGCGCTCGGTGATGTCGGCGTACGTGAGGACAAGTCCGGCATGCGCGATCGGTGCATAACGCACGCTCAGAATCTGTCCGGACGGTAGGGCGTATTCGAGCTCGTGGGCCTGACGCGCTCGAACGCGAACGAGCCGCGACTGCGCATGCAGCTCGGGGTCGCCCGGGCCGTAATCGCCGCGGCGTGCGTTGAAACGGTACAAATCGACGATCTCGCTGCCAGCCTTGCATAGCGCGGCCGGGTAACCGCGCAGCACGCGAAACGCCCTGTTGCATGTGACGAGCCTTAGATCGCGGTCGAAGATCGCGAGCCCGAAATCCAGCGTGTCGAGCCCGGCGCGTAACAAGTCCGCGCGCTTGTCCGGTCCTTTCTTGTCGTTCACGGCCTCGGCGTGAACATCGGTCCGGGATGCCATCGCGGTCGGCGTGGTCGTCAAACGCCCCGTTCAGACGCTCGGCGGCGCATCAAAGCGCCTTCAACTTGAACGCCGGCACCGTGTGCGCGTAGCCCTTCAGCGTCAGCGCGCCGAGGCTTTCGACCTTCGCGCTTTCGTCGAGCGCCGCACGTGCGCGCCGGTCGATGAGGATGTCGCCAGGCCCGGCTTCGTCGCACAAGCGCGCAGCGAGGTTCACGACGCCGCCGATCGCCGTGTAATCGAAGCGGCTTTCATAGCCGAACGCGCCGAGCGTTGCAAAACCCTTCGCGATGCCGATGCTCAAGTCGAGGTCATAGCCGAGCTTCGACCAGCGGACGCGCAGCGGCGCGAATTGCGACTGCATCTCGAGCGTCATCGCCGCGGCACGTGCGGCCGCGTCGGGCACCGGCAATGGGTCGTTGAAGAAAATCAGGATGCCGTCGCCAGCAAAACGGTCGAGCGTGCCCTCGTACTTGCTTATCAGTGCACCCATCGCCTCGTGATATTCGCGCAGCACCGCCTGGACCTCCTCGGGTTCCGCCGCGTCGGTGAACGCGGTGAAACCGCAGAGGTCCACGAACACATAGCAGATCTCCCGGCGGTGCGGCGCAAGGATCGATTTCTCGCCCGCCGAAAGGATCGCCTCGCACACCGCTGGCGCGAAAAAACGCTTCAGCGCTGACAGACGCTCGAGCTCCTTGACCTGTGCATCGACGCGCTCGCCGAGCTTGGCGTTCCATTCCTGCAGCGCCGCCGCCTGCTCGCGTACCTCGTCCTGCAGCGTCTTGATCCGCAACAGCGAGCGCACGCGCGCAAACAGTTCCGGCTGGTTGATCGGCTTGCCCAGGAAGTCGTCGGCACCGGCTTCGATGCCCTTGACGCGCTCTTCGCGCGCGTCGAGCGACGTCACCAGAACGATCGGCAACAGCGCGGTCGCCGCGTCGGCGCGCAGCCGCTTGCAGACGTCGTATCCGGACATCCCGGGCATCATGATGTCGAGCAGCACGAGATCCGGCGGCGTGCTGGCGATGCTCGCGAGCGCATCCTCCCCATTGGTCGCCGTCGT
>JAICVH010000711.1 GCA_025935435.1 Burkholderiales bacterium | reverse complement strand
CGAAGTCGGAGACGGGCCATGGCTCACAAAAAAGCAGGCGGTTCATCGCGAAACGGACGCGATTCAGCGGGCAAGCGCCTGGGCATCAAGGCCTATGGCGGCGAGCGCGTGATTCCCGGCAACATTATCGCGCGTCAGCGCGGCACCACCTGGCATCCCGGCCTTAATGTCGGCATGGGCACCGACCATACTCTCTTTGCCAAGGTCGAAGGTCATGTCGAATTCCGTGCAAAAGCCAACGGCCGCACTTTCGTATCGGTAGTTCCGATGGCGGAGGCGGCCGAATAGACGGTGGACACATTTGAGTCCGCCGGGTCCTGTTGAACCGGCGGAGTCGAAAAGGGCTCCAAGGGGAGGCGGGAAACCGGCCTCCCCTTTTTATTTTGCGCATTTCGCAATCAGGAGCCCGACATGTTGCAGGACATCCCGATCCAAACCCCGGCGTTACGCGAAGCGAGTAGCTGCGTCCTCGAGACCGAACGGCTGACGCTGCGCCGGCCGACGCTCGCGGACGTAAAAGCGATTACGCATCTCGCCAACGATCGCCGCATTGCGGAAAACACCCGCCGCCTCCCGCATCCCTATCTGCAGGACCACGCGGTGGAATTCGTGCGCGCAACGTCCACCGATAACACCGAGACCGTGTTCCTGATCGAACAGAACTATTCGCCCGTCGGCATGGTCGGCATCGACCGCAGCGTGCCGGACGCGCCGGAACTGGGCTACTGGCTCGGCGTCGTGCATTGGGGCCAGGGTTTCGGCACCGAAGCCGCGCGCGCGGTGATCGATTTCTTCTTCGAGGAATTCGATGGCGAACACCTGATCTCAGGTGCTCGCGTCGCCAACCCGGCGTCGCGCAACATCCTGGAAAAATGCGGCTTCCAGTGGAGCGGCGTCGAGCTGCACCGCTTCGAGGCGCTGGGATGCTCAACCCCGGTCGACTGTTTCCGCCTGACGCGCGGGGTCTGGTCGTCGCTGAAGAACTGGGGCTCATCGACGCGGCGATGAGCGGTAGTATCCGTCATTGCCTGCGACAAACGCGAAGCGTTTGCGCAAGGGAGCGAAGCGACGAAGCAATCCATCTATCCCCGCGCGGAGAGGCGGATTGCTTCGCTTCGCTCGCAATGACGGCGAGTGCGCGACTCACGCCGGCGGATTGACCACCGCTTCCTCGCGCCCGAGCTGCTGCTCGCGCATGAAAATATAAAAACCTGCACCGATGATGATGGCCGCGCCAACGAGGGTCGAGATTGACGGCACGTCGCCCCACACGACGAAGCCGAAGATCACCGCCCACACGATCATCGAATATTGATAGGGCACCACGACGCTGGCGGGCGCCAGTTTCAGCGAACGGTTGATGCATAGCAGCGCGACCACCGAAGTAACGCCCGCTGCGGCAAACATCGCCAGACTGCCGAGGGTCGGTGTCACCCAGCCGATCGGCGACATCAGTGCGCCGAGAAAAAAAGTGCCGCCGAATTGCGACGTCGTCAGCACGATGTCAGGCGTTGCCCGCAGCGAACGCGTGATCAGCATCAGGAACGCAAACGACAGACTGCCGCCGAGTGCGATCATCGCCGGCCAGCTCACGGTCTGCGTGGACGGACGCAATGCAATCAGCACGCCGCAGAAGCCGATCAGGATCGCGGTCCAGCGCCGCCAGCCGACGTGCTCGCCGAGCACGATCCCCGACAGCGCGGTGACGAAGATCGGCGAAGCCAGATAAT
>JAICVH010000662.1 GCA_025935435.1 Burkholderiales bacterium | reverse complement strand
CTATTATGGCGATATCGCGCCGGATCGACGGCAACCGCGGCACCGGCTGGGCCGCGGGGAGCGAAATCGCCTTCAGCGCGACCCAGTCGAGCTCGAACGCGACGGCGGTGGCAGGCAACTCGAAATGTCGGACGAGCCGCGGATGAAGCTCACCGAGCCACCCTGCGGTGTCTCCATCGATGTGCACGGTCGCGCTGCGCCCGGGGTGCAGCCAAGGCCACGGATGCGCAGTCGTCGTCATGTGTAGCGGCGATGCGAGCGCTTCGAGATCGCCTTTGACGTCGAACAAGTCGACTGCGCGCGTGCGCAATCCCCATTGCTCGGGCTCGCTCGCGCCAAACGCGAGGCCGCCAATACGTAAAGGTTGCGCGCGGTGGTCGTCGCTGAACGTGCGACCCACTTCGAACACGCGTACGCGCGTGAGCTTGTGACGCAAATTCGTTCGCAGCGTCGTGAGCAGACCGGGAAGCAACGTCGTGCGCATCACGTCGAGATGCTCGGCGATTGGATTCAGCACCGCGATCGGCCGCACGTTCGGATCGAGTGCGTGCTCGTCGCTCGCTGCGACGAAACTGAACGTGACGATCTCCTGCCAATCACGCGCGGTGAGGCGGCGTTTCAGCGCACCGGCGCTCCGTTGCGCTTCCGGCGCGGCGAGCATTGTCTGAATGTGCGGGCGCGGCGACGCCGGTATCACGTCGTAGCCATAAATGCGCGCAACCTCTTCGACCAGGTCCTCTTCGATCGTCAGGTCGAAACGATACGACGGCGGTCTGACGATGAAATCGTCGCCGTCGCGCGTGAAGGGGAGGCGCAATCGCTCGAACACGTGGGCGATCGTGTCGGCAGCGATCGTCACTCCGAGCAGGCGCGCGACGCGTGACGTGCGCAGGCGAATCGGCAAACGCGCGGGGAGCGCGTGCTTCGCATCGGTCAGCGGTCCGGCGCGTCCACCGCAGGTGTCGAGGATCAACTGCGTTGCACGTTCGACGGCGCCCGGACCCAGTTCGAAATCGACGCCGCGCTCGAAGCGATAGCCGGCGTCGCTCTGGAAACCGAGGCGGCGCATCTTGCCTTGAATGACCACGGGGTTCCAGAAGGCGCCTTCGAGATACACGGTCGACGTGTCGTCGGCGATACCCGAATGCTCGCCGCCCATGATGCCGGCAAGGCCCAGCGGTTTCTTGGTGTCCGCAACGAGCAACAGGTCCGCCTCGAGCGCGAGCACCTGGCCATTCAAAAGCGTCAGCGTCTCGCCCGCTTGCGCGAAACGAACGACGATGTCGCCTTCGAGCAGCCGGTTGTCGTACGCATGCAGCGGTTGTCCGAGTTCGAGCATCACGTAGTTCGTGATGTCGACGACGGCTGAGATCGAACGAAGTCCGGAGCGCTCGATGCGCGCTTTCATCCAGCCGGGCGTCGGTGCGCGCGCATCAATACCGTCGATGATGCGTCCCGCAAAACGCGGACATGCTTCGCCGTCCTCGATGTGAACGCCGCGCGTCACCGCTGTGGTAACTGCGCAGGGCGTCGTCTCGGGCAGCACCAGTGGTGTGTCGGTGATCGCAGCGACTTCGCGCGCGACCCCGGTGATCGACAGGCAATCGGCGCGGTTTGGCGTGAGCTTGACGGTGATCAATGCATCGTCGAGCGCGAGCGCAGCACGCACGTCGCGGCCAATGCCGGCATCCGGGGCAAGCGCGAGCAGGCCCGATGCATCGTCGGAGACGCCAAGCTCGCGCGGCGAGCACAGCATGCCCTGGGACACGACGCCGCGCATCGTTGCGTGGGCAATCGTCTGCCCGCCCGGAAGCTTCGCGCCTTCGAGCGCGCATGCGACACGCATTCCGGTCGTCGCATTCGGGGCACCGCAGACGATCGTCAGCGGAGCGCTCGCCCCGACGTCGACCGTGCAGACGCGCAGCCGCTCGACGTCAGGATGGGGTGCGATCGCGGTG
>JAICVH010000712.1 GCA_025935435.1 Burkholderiales bacterium | reverse complement strand
TGCTGGCGCACGCGAACCGGATCGCGCACGTGCTCGTCGACGACATGGGTCTCGTGGCGGGGAACCGCGTGTTGCTTCGCGGTGCGAACACGCCGGCCATGGCGGCGTGCTGGTTCGCCGTCATCAAGGCCGGCGGCATTGCGGTGGCGACGATGGCGCTTCTTCGCGCCAAGGAACTGACCGATATCGTCGTCAAGGCGCAGGTTTCGCACGCGCTTTGCGATGCGCGGCTTGCCGACGAACTCGACGCCGCACGCCGGTCGTGTCCAACGCTGCAGAACGTCATGCACTTCGCATCCGATGATGGCGTCGAGGCACGCGCGCGGCGTAAACCGATCACGTTTGCCAATGTCGATACTGCCGCCGACGACACGGCGCTGATCGCGTTCACCTCGGGAACGACGGGGCAGCCAAAGGGTACGATGCATTTTCATCGCGATGTCATGGCGGCCTGCGACTGCTGGCCACGCAGCACGCTGCGCGCGACCGCCAACGATCTCTTCACCGGCAGCCCGCCGCTTGCATTCACGTTCGGGCTCGGCGGGCTGCTGCTGTTTCCGATGCGCATTGGCGCGTCGACGTTGCTGGTCGAGCGGCCGGCTCCCGATGCGTTGCTCGACGCCGTTGCCAGACATCGCGCGACCGTGTTGTTCACCGCCCCCACGTCGTACCGGGCGATGGCGGCGGACGTCGGCAGCCACGACCTCACCGCGTTACGCAAGTGCGTATCGGCGGGCGAGGCGCTGCCGGCCGCGACGCGCCAGATGTGGAAGGACGCGACCGGCATCGAAATTATCGACGGCATCGGCTCGACGGAGCTTCTGCACATCTTCATATCGCATGACGAGGCCCACGCACGACCCGGATCCACCGGGAAGGCGGTACCCGGTTATACGGCGTGCGTCATGGGCGACGACGGTACGCCGTTGCCGGCCGGGCAGGTCGGTCAGCTCGCGGTCAAGGGACCAACGGGCTGCCGTTATCTCGCCGACCCGCGTCAGGCGAACTACGTCCGCAATGGGTGGAACTACACCGGAGACGCTTACCTGACCGATGACGACGGGTATTTCATCTATCAGGCGCGCACGGACGACATGATCGTCAGCGCCGGGTACAACATCGCGGGTCCAGAAGTCGAAAGTGCACTGCTTGCGCATCCCGCAGTATCCGAATGCGGCGTCATTGGCGTGGACGACCCGCAGCGGGGCCAGATCGTCAAAGCGTTCGTCGTTCTGAAGCCGGGATACACGGGCAGCGCGACACTGACGGCGGAGCTGCAGACGTTCGTCAAGCAGGCGATTGCGCCCTACAAGTATCCGCGTGCGATCGAATACCTCGCCGCGCTGCCGCGTAACCATGTCGGGAAGCTGCAGCGCCACCGGCTACGCACGGCATCGAACCCGCGAGGTGTCACATGAACGGCGTCGATCTGCGTGGTCGTGAAAGGATGCAAGCGCGATGCTGATCTCGCTGCAACCGCCGGACTGGGCGCCGCCCAAGGGATATGCGAACGGCATCGCCGCGCGAGGCACGCTGCTGTTCGTCGGCGGGCAGGTCGGATGGAATGCACAGCAGCAGTTCGAAAGCGACGCTTTCGTTGCGCAAGCCAGGCAGGCGCTCGAGAACATCGTTGCGGTGCTGGCGCAAGCGGGTGCGCGCCCCGAGCATGTCGTCCGGCTCACGTGGTACGTCGTCGACCGCGACGAATACCTGGCCAACGCTGCTGCG
>JAICVH010000579.1 GCA_025935435.1 Burkholderiales bacterium | reverse complement strand
GTCGGCGGTCGCGTCATGCCGCACCGCTTTCAGACGGGCGGCGGTCATTCCGGTGACGTAAAGGATTACGGCCCGGCGTACATCGACGACGACACGCCGCCACCCGCACACGCGCGGTTCAATCTGCGGCACACCGTGGTCCTGGCGGCCATCGGCCTGCTGCTGGCGCTCGCCCCGCTGGCGGCAATCGCTGCGCTCTTCGGATCGTCGGCCACGCTGACGCAAATGGCGTGGTTCTTCACGAAGGCCGCGTTGTTGACCTTCGGCGGCGCTTACGCGGTGTTGCCTTATGTCTATCAGGGCGCCGTCGAGACGTACGGCTGGCTGACCCCCGAACAGATGATTGACGGGTTGGCACTCGGCGAAACGACTCCGGGGCCGCTCATCATGGTGGTTGCTTTCGTTGGATTCGTGGGCGCTTCCCTGAAAGCGGCGCTCGGTCTCGGGGCGCCGTTCCTGAGTGGCGTCGCTGGCGCGACGATCGCGACGTTCTTCACCTTCGTGCCGTCATTCCTGTTCATTCTGCTCGGCGGACCACTCGTGGAAGCGACGCACGGTGACCTCAAGTTCACGGCGCCACTCACGGGCATTACCGCCGCGGTCGTCGGGGTCATCCTGAACCTGGCGGTGTTCTTCGCCTACCACGTGCTGTGGCCGATGGGTTTTACCGGACGCTTCGAATGGCTGTCGCTCGCCATCGGCGCGGCAGCAGGCGTCGCGCTGTTCAGGTTCAACGTCGGCGTCATCCCGGTCATCGCAGGCTGCGGCGCTGCGGGTCTGATCTGGACTCTCTTGTCGTCCGTCATCCGTTGATCGACGAAGCGTCAGCGGGCGACACGATGAAACTCGCCGCGCAAACGGCGCACACGGACATGCAATCGACTTCTCACCAGCCGCTGTTCCTGTCGCGAACCGACGTCGAGCGCTTGTTGACACCGGATGAATGCGCCGCGGCTGTCGAATCGGCCTTTCGTCAGTATGCGTTGGGACAAGCCACCGAACGCATACTCGGAGTCCACGCGCCGCACGGCTCGTTTCATGTCAAAGCCGCGTTGTTGATGGGAGAACGTCCCTACTTCGCGGCGAAGATCAATGCAAACTTCCCGGACAACCGCGAGCAATACGGCCTGCCGACCATCCAGGGTGTCGTCGTTTTGTATGATGGCCTCGACGGTTCGCCGTTGGCCATCCTCGACTCGATTTCGATAACGGCGCTTCGCACGGCAGCCGCAACGGCGATCGCGACGCGGTTTCTCGCGCGGCGAGACGCTGCAACGGCGTTGATCTGTGGCTGTGGCGCCCAAGCCCCTGCACACGCACGCGCCCTTCTTCGCGTGCGACCGATTCGGCATCTTTACGCGTTCGATACGGCGCGCGAACGCGCCGATCGCTTCGCCGCGGAGCACGCCGCCGAGCTTTCGATACCGATTACCGCCGTTGCCGACCTGGCTCGTGCGGTATCGAATTGCGACATCGTCATTACGTGCACGACGGCGCGCAAGTTCTTCATCACACAGGACATGGTTCGTGCAGGCACATTCATCGCCGCCGTGGGAGCCGACAACGAAGACAAACAGGAGATCGACCCGCGTCTGATGGCGCAGGCCACCGTCGTCACGGATCTCACCGAGCAGGCATGCGCTATCGGCGACTCGCATCACGCGGTTGCTGCGGGTCTCATGGCGCGCGAGTCGATTCACGCAGAACTCGGAGAGCTCATCGCCGGACTCAAGGCGGGTCGGACCAACGACGACCAAATCATCGTATTCGACTCCACCGGCAGCGGGCTCGCAGATGTGGCGGCAGCGCTGAGCGCCTATCGTCGGGCCTGTGCACGCGGAACAAACGCTTCGTCGTCATGAGCGCTGACGTCGAGCAAACTTGGCAACACCAATCGCCGGGCAATGCGTTGACTCACAGGAACCAACCAATGATTCGCGACGCGTCCGCGCGCACGCTGCATCGAACGCGGTTCGTCATCGCGTTGGCCTCCGCCGTCGTTAGCATGCTGAACACATCGGCCCATGCGCTGACCTACGCGACGGCCGGCGAATTGCGGGACGATTGCGCCGCGATCCCCAGGATGTTGCAGGGTGAACGCAGCGCATTGACGGCCGCGGGCGAATGCATCGCCTTCATCGACGGCGCGCTCGGATTCGCCCAGGCATACGCGATCGAGCACCAGACGCCGCTTCTCTGCATCCCCGCGCGCGTCACGACCGTCGAACTGGCTACGCTCTACGTCCGATCGATCGATTCGCTGCCCGGCACGCGTGCCGATCGCGCGACGGTCGCGCTATACCGGATGTTGAACGCGGCCTTTCCCTGTGCGACGTAGGTTCATGCCGGCTTAAACCGCGCGTGTTTCTGTACCCCTCGCCCCGCCAAAGCGCCCACGCGTCCAGCCCGTCACCCCCCGAAG
>JAICVH010000003.1 GCA_025935435.1 Burkholderiales bacterium | reverse complement strand
TTGCACGCTGCGTCGGAACGGACGCCGAGCGCAACGTGAGCGGTCCATCTCACGCTGCGTTCTTGCGTGCAGCGCGACCGGTTCCGAGATGGCTCGCAATATCAGCGCCCGATTCCGAGACATCGGCCTTCAACGTGCGCGCCATATGCGCGAGCGCGGCGTGCCGAAACGATTCCCGCTCCGACGCAACGCAGTCCGCCGGAATCCACAGGTCGTATTTGCGCAGATAGGCGTCGTGCGCAGTGAACATGATGCACGAATCGGCCGAGAGTCCCGTCAGCACGAGATGGTTGACCGAAAGCTCGTCGAGCATGAACTCGAGCGGCGTCCCGAAGAACGCCGAATGACGGGGCTTGAGAATCGAGCGGTCGCCGGCGCCAGGTGAGAGCAATTCGGCCATCCGCGCCGACGCGCCGCCGCGCCGCAGGCAGTGCTTGACGACCGCTTCGAAATCGGATTCCCAGCGACCGAAATTGTCATTGGCATAGATAACCGGCACGCGCGACGCACGCAGGCGCGCTTTCAGTGCGGCCGTGCGCTTCGCGGCAGCAACGGCGCGTCGCGCCAATGCTTCGGCGCCTTCGAAATCGAGCGGGTTCATGAAGTCGATCAACAGCAGCGCCGTACGCTTGCGCGACTTTCCATGCTTGCGATGATCGTTGGCGCGCGACATGTCCCTGCGAAGTGCAAGCGCCGTGCCGCCAGCGCACGTCGCCATAACCGGTGTAAGAGTTGCGCAACCGGGAAGCGAATATTGCTCGACTGGCGGTGTCTTCCGGCGGTGTCTTCCGGCGGTGTCATCCGGCGCGAACCGCCGACCGGATTGCAGCCATGCAATTAGACGTCGCCGAGCGCGCAAACGACCGCGCACCCGAAGTCGTTCCGCCGGCACCGCCGTCGCCGCGAACATGGCACCGTTGTTGCATGACTGGCGTATGATCGCCTCGCTACGAGCCGGATCGCACCCGCGATCGCCTTTGCCGCGCTGCGCACACGGAAGCGAACCATGAACTCGCCGTACGCGTCGTCCGCAAGCCATGGGTCCACGTCCGCCAAGCTGTCGCTCGCGTGGACGAACGTCAAGGGACTCGTTCAAAACCACGCGCTGCTCGCAGTGCTCGAGCTGCAACGCGCGGGAATCTCGCTGGTCAAGATGGTCGCCGCGGCGATCATCATCTCGATCTTGCTCGTGGCCGCGTGGATGGGGCTCGTCGCAGCCGCTGTCGTCTGGGCGGTTGGCGCCGGTGCGAACTGGGGCGTCGCGATACTGATCGCTGCGCTCGCCAACATCGCCATCGCTGTCGGCCTCGCGTTCTGGGCGAAATCGCAGGTGCCGGATCTGCTGTTTGCCGCGACGCTGCGACAACTGCGCAAGGACATGCCGAACTCGGGGAACGAACATGCGCCGAACCGATCTGTCGCTTGACGAAGAAATCGCCGAAGTCGAGGGCCGGCTCGCGCATAACCGGATGCAGCTTCGCGCGTTGACTGCCGAAGCACGCAGTCGCGTAAGCGTGCGCAACGCGGTGCCGGTCGCGCTGGTCGCAGCGCTTGCCGTCGGCTTCGCTGCGTCGCGTTTCATGCGCAAACCGCCGCCGCCGCAAGCGTTCGTTCGCCAGACGAAAGCGGCGCGCACGACGCGCATCGCCGGCGCGATCGCGTCCGCACTGCTACCGCGACTGGTACGCCCGTTACAGCACGTGATCGAACAGTGGCTGTCGCAGCGAATGCGCCGCCACGCAGCACGCTAGCGTACCGATCCCCGGTTTGCGCTACCCGCGCTTCAGCGGCGCGGCCGGCGATCAGCGCCCCGCGGCCACCGCCGATGCGATGGCGCTGCCCTTACCGACACCGCGCGTGTGGCGCCGGGTACGGTACGCGCCTTAGAGTAAATGTTACCGAGTTGGCGTCGTAACAGTTTCCGGATCACGACGGCTTGGCGTGCGAACGCGCGGCGTTTGCGTGGCTCTCAGAAGCGTTTTGCATGGTGACAGCTGCGAGCCTATCCGAGCGCGGTGACCTCGCGCGCGACAGGGCATGCCGCTTGCTAAACACTGGACGTGGAATCCGTACACGATCGTCGCACGCTGGAACGCCGGCGCCTTTCGGCGCTTGCGCCTCTCGTCGCGTTGGCGTTCGCATTCGTCGTTGCGGCCTGCGAGCGCGCTGAATACCGACCGTTACCGGGTGACTCGATCCGCTCGGGGTGGGCGTCCCAGGAACGCCTGTCCGGTCTCGCGGCCGCGCCGGCGCAACGGGAATTTCTGCGCAGCGCGGCGGAAGGCGGTTTGTTCGAGATTGAAGCGAGCCGCATCGCGATCGCGCGTGGCGGTTCGGCTGCAGTGCGCCGATTCGCCGAAGCAACGCTTCGCGATCGCGTTGCGATCGATACGGATCTGCAGCAGCTCGCGGCCAGCGTCGGCGTCAGCCTTCCGTCGCAATTGAGCGACACACTGCAGGCCCGCCTGTCCGTGCTCGCACAATTGAACGGCCGGGACTTCGATCGCGCGTACGCGCGCAACGTTGGCGTCATGGCACAGGAAGAAGCGCTCTCGGCATTCGAGCGTGCTGCCGATCAGGATGGCGAGCGCGTGCAACGCTTCGCGGCGAGCCAGATACCGGCGCTGCGCAAGCATCTCGAGTGGGCGCGCGAACTCGCCGCCGAACTCGACAGGACGTCGATGGCGTAGCGTCGTGATCGATCTCGACGGCCGGTCGCTTCGCGGCCAGACCACCGCGTGAACCGACGTCCGTGCCGCAGTCGATCTCCCGAACGCAACGCGGAGATGCACCAATGAAGCGCAGGCGCCGCCAGTTCGCCGCTAACGGGCCGACCAACTTGCGCGTCGAACGCGACGTTGCGACCGATTTGACGGCACCTACCGCGCGCCCGCCGGAACGCCGATATTCAAACCTGAAGATGCCGCACGAGCGGGACGAGAGTACGCAGGTACCGGACGAGCCGCGCGACGTGACCGAGCAGGCTGCGCGCGACGTCGAGACGGGCAAGCGCGATACGGACTGCTACGGCGCAACGGGGGAGCACTTCGACGACAAGCAGGGTCGCTGATCCATGCGGAGCGTCACGTTGACGCGTGCGGCCGCCGATTTAATCACGCCGCAGCCATGAAGCTGCTGAACTCGGCGCGCATGACCAGCTGGCACGCGCCGTGAATTGAATCACGTCAGCGGCGCCTCTCCTTGGCTCAGCCGAGTATCTCGTCAGCGCGTACCAGCAGAGAAGCCGGAAGTGTCAAACCAAGACCACCTGCGGCTTTGCGGTTGATTACCAACTCGTATTTCGTCGGCTGCTCCACGGGCAAATCACTCGGCTTGGAACCCATAAAGATCTTGTGGACCATGGTCGCTGCACGGTAATAGAGATCCGGATAACTCACCCCGTAGGAAATCAGTCCGCCTACCTCGACGAATTCCTTTGACGCATAAATAGCCGGCAGACGGTGGTTGATACAGAGATCGGCAATGAATTGGCGATTTGCCTGGGTGAAGACGTCTATGCCCACGACGAGTCCGTCAGCGTGTTGTTTCGCGGCCTGCAGGAAAGCCGGTTCGAGTTCTTCCGTTTTTCGAACGTCGAGCAGCTGAGCTTGCATCCCCAGCGATTGGGTCGCTAGTTGAGTTTCCTTCCACTGGGCCAGAAACAGCGGATTCCCCATATTGAAGAGAGTCGCGACGCGCGACAGTTTTGGAACGACTTCTCGTAGCACCTCGATACGTTTACCGGTCAGCTCGGTGACAAACGCACTCAGGCCCGTAACGTTGCCGCCGGGCCGCGCAAGCGTGGCGACGATTCCCTGACCAGGTGGTTCTCCGATCGCCGCCATGACGATCGGAATGGTTGTAGTAGCCTTGCTCGCGGCGAAGAGCGCGGGCGTTCCGCGGGTCACGATCAGATCGACCTTTGACTTGACCAATGCGTTGGCCAGCTCAGCGAAGCGTTCGCCGCGACCTTCGGCGGATCGATAGTCGAACACAAGATTTTGACCTTCGATGTATCCGAGCGTACGAAGACCTTTCTTCAAGGCTTCGAAATTCGCGGCGTTCAGAGCCATCGATGTCGTTTCCAGCACGCCGATTCGCCAGACTCTGGCGTTCTGTGCAACGACTCGGGGAAGCGGTAAGAACGCAGACAAGCCCAGCAAAAGCATCTGCCGACGGGCGCTCACTGGGCGGCCCCCTGCAAACCCGCAACGTGGAAGGGTCAACGCCGGACGCTGGGCGGTCCGAGACATAGGTGACCTAGCGCGGGTACGACCCGTTACCCATGTCTCCGATCCGTACACACGGAAATTGGCGGAGAGATAGGGATTCGAACCCTAGATACGCGTAAACGTATACCTGATTTCGAGTCAGGCGCCTTCGACCACTCGGCCATCTCTCCGGAAGCGTTGAATTATATCGTGGCGAGTCGCTCCACGACCCCCCGCGCGCCTGCTCGCTTGACACCGGCGCAGCGTTCGGGCGCATAATTTTCCGCGCATCGAACCAAGGCGTCGGCATCGGCGCCGGACAAAACGGGGGAGTCCATGGGTGTCGTTCGAAGAATCGGGCGGGTCGCGCGCTGCGCGGCGTTTGCAGCGTTCGCGATGGTGGCGCCCACCGCGCTGGCCGACGAAGTCACCGTGCTTTGCAACTTCGAAGTCGACTGGTGCGAGGCGTTGAAGGCCGCGTACGAGAAGACCACCGGCGACAAGGCGGTGTTCATTCGGCGTACCGACGGCGAAAGTCTCGCGCAGATCCGCGCCGAGAAGAGCAATCCGCGTGCGGACGTCTATCACGCTGCTGAATCGGCCTCGGCCAAGGCGCTCGCCGCCGAGGGCCTGCTCGAAGCGTACAAATCGCCGCACATCGCCGAGCTGCACGACTGGGCGCAGCGCATCGCCGAAGAAAACAACTATTTCCAGACGCCGATCTACACCGGCGTCCTCGGCTTCGGCTACAACACCGAGCTGCTCGCCAAGAAGAAGCTGCCCGAACCCAAGTGCTGGAAGGATCTCGCGAACCCTGCGTACAAGGACGAGATTCAGATGGCGCATCCCGGCTCATCCGGCACCGCGTTCAACATGGTGTCGACGATATTGCAATTGATGGGCGAAGACGAAGGCTTCAAATTCCTGGCCGCAATGAACAAGAACGTCAATCAGTACACGCGCTCGGGCAGCGCCGGTATTCGCGCGGCCGGCAAGGGTGAAACGACGATCGGCATCACGTTCCTGCACGATTCGGTCGCGCAGACGGTGCAGGGCTACCCGGTGAAAACGGTGTCGCCCTGCGAAGGGACCGGCTACGAAATCATTTCATCGGCAATCATCAAGGGCGGTCCGAATCCGCAGGGTGCGCGCAAGTGGATGGACTTCGTGCTTTCGCCCGCGGGCCAGAGCGTTGCCGTCACCGTGAACAAATTCCAGATTCCGTCGAACAAGAACGCGCAGGTGCATCCGATGGCACCGAAGCCGTCCGAAGTGAAGCTCATCAAGCTCGACCTCGATAAATACGGATCGAAGCAGGGTCGCGAGCATTTGCTCTCCCGCTGGGAGAACGAGGTATTCAAGGCGCCGAAGTAGCTGCGTTCGGGCCGGGCCGCGTCCCGGCCCCGTTCGCCGTGTCGCGTTTCGGCGTGAGCTTCTGGCTGGCGGCGGGCTGGCTCGGCTTCGCCGTGCTTCCGTGGAATGCGATCGGTGGCCAGGGCTTCTTCGCATTCAACTGGCTCGGCACGTATCCGCTCGATGTGCGCAGCGCGCCGGGCCTCGTGCAACTCGTGCACCACGGGCGCGCTTGGCTGTTCCCGCTCGTCATCGCGCTCGCCCTGCCGATCGCGGCAACCGCGAGCGTCGTCACCGATCGCGTTGCATCGCGATGGTTGCTGATCGGCGGCGCAACCGGATTCGCGACGCTGGTGCTGATCGCCCTTGCCATCGACATCCGCGGCTGGACGTCGCCGGCGCTCGAATCGATCTTCGGCGAATTGCGTGGTCGGCAGCCCGGCCTCGGTTACGGCGCGCTGGTCGTCGCGGCGGCAACGCTGATGTTCATCTGCCACGGCCTGGCGCTGCGCGGCTACGTAAAGGGCGATGCGTTCGTCGCCGGCGCGATCGGGGCCTCGGTCGCGCTCGTTGGCTTGTTCACGCTCTATCCGATCGGACGGCTGCTGCTGCGCGCATTCGTCGACGCGGATGGCAATGCATCGTGGTCGGCGTTGACATCACGGATCGCGCTGAGCCGCATCTGGGGGCATGGCGGCGTCGTCTGGAACACGCTGCAGCTGGGCGTGCTGACGGCCACCTCTGCAACGCTGCTCGCACTCGGGTTTGCGTTGATCGTCACGCGCACGCGCCTGCCCGGTAGACGCCTGGTCAACACGCTGGCCGTGCTGCCGATGATCACGCCGCCGTTCGTGATCGGCCTTGCGCTCATCATGCTGTTCGGACGTTCCGGTGCCATCAATGCCGTGCTGGAAACGCTGTTCAACGTACATCCGACACGCTGGATCTACGGCCTTCCCGGCGTATGGCTTGCGCAAACGCTCGCGCTCACGCCGGTTGCATATCTGGTGCTGGTCGGCGTTGTCGACGGCATCAGCCCGAGCTTCGAGGAGGCCGCGCAGACGCTGCGTGCGTCGCGCTATCAGACGTTGTTCACGGTGACGTTGCCATTGCTGACGCCGGGACTCGTGAACGCGTTCCTCATCGTGTTCATCGAAAGCCTCGCAGATTTCGGGAATCCGCTGTTGCTCGGAGGAAATCTCGAAGTGCTGTCGGTTGCAATCTATTTCGCGATCGTCGGCGTGCAGCAGGACCCCGGTCGGGCCGCGGTGCTTGCGCTCGTGCTGCTCGGCTTGTCGCTCGCGCTGTTCCTCATCCAACGCCGGCTCGTCGCTCGCCGGAGCTACGTCACGCTGTCCGGCAAAGGCGATGGCGGCAGGCGCATCGCGCTGCCTCGTGCGTTGACCGCGATCGCTGCCGGACTGACGCTGCCTTGGGTCGTGCTTGCAGTCGTCGTCTACGCGATGATCCTGTCCGGCGGATTTTTCGAAAAATGGGGGCTGAACCATGCGTTGACACTGCGTCATTACGTCACGGCCTTCGGCATCGAGCACGCCGGCTCCGCCTGGCGGATGACCGGCGGTGCCTGGAGCTCGTTCCTGACGACGCTCGGCATCGCGATCGTGTCGGCGCCGATGACGGCAACGTTCGGATTGCTGATCGCCTACCTGCTGAACCGTCACCGCTTCAGTGGCAAGGCTGCATTCGAGTTCGTGACGATGCTGTCGTTCGCCGTGCCCGGTACGGTGGTCGGCATCGCGTACATCATCGCGTTCAACGCGCCGCCGATCGAACTTGCGTACACCGGAATCATCCTGGTGGCGTGCTTCGTATTCCGCGACATGACGACGAGCCTCCGCGCAGGTCTCGCTGCGCTGAGCCAGGTCGACCCCTGCCTCGACGATGCGTCGGCAACGATGCGCGCGGGCTCGCTCGTGACGCTTCGACGCGTCGTCGTTCCGCTGATACGCCCGGCGATCGTCGCGGCGCTGATCGTCAGTTTCATCAGCGCGATGACATCGATCAGCGCGGTGATCTTCCTCACCAGTCCACGCTTCGACATGGCGACCGTCAACATCGTCGGACGCGCTGAGGTCGGCGAGTACGGCTACGCGTCTGCGTACGCGTCGGTGCTGATCGTGCTGATGATGGTCGCCGTGCTCGCGATCCGCGCGATCGTCGGACAGCGGCGCCTTACCGCGCGCGCCTGGTTGGCCGATGTTGCGTGACCGACGTTCGCGCTGGCGTGCCGATGGTGGCGACGCCGCAGGGCGCCGGGCGTCCGACTAACGCGGGATCGCGACCGGCGCCCCCGACTTCGCCGAAGTAACGGCAGCTTCGGCGATCACCAGCGCGCGGCGCCCGTCTTCGAAGCCGATCGCCGGCGGGCGGCGCGCCTCGATCGCAGCAATGAATGCGTCGAGCTCGAGTGCGTAGGACTCGGCGTAGCGTTCGATGAAGAAGCGGAGCAGCGGGTCGCGGCGGATACCGTCGGCGCCATAACGCTCGAGCGTCGTCGGCTGTCGATTCTGCGAGATCAGCATGCCGCGTTCTCCGAACGCCTCGATGCGCTGGTCGTAGCCGTAGACGGCGCGGAAGCTCGAATTGACGTGGACGAGCGCGCCGCCTGCCATGCGCAGCATCACCATCGCCGTGTCGGGATCGTGATGGGGATTCGTGCGTTCGTCGAGCATGCACGCGGTATGCGCGACGATCTCGACCGGTTCGTCTGCGGTGAGCCAGCGCAGCATGTCGAAATCGTGAATCATCGTGTCGTAGAAGATGCCGAACGGCATCGCCGCAACGTAATCCGGAGGCGAGATTTCCGGGTCGCGGCTCGACACGACGAGCATTTCGGTGCGCCCGATGTCGCCTGCACGGATTGCATCGCACAGCGCGCGGTGGCTCGGATCGAAGCGCCGGTTGAAGGCGACGTAGAACGGCGTGCCGGTGTCGGCGAGCACCCTGCCGCACGCGTCGACGCGGGACAGGTCGAGATCGATCGGCTTCTCGCAGAACACGGCTTTGCCCGCACGCGCCGCGCGCTCGATGATCGGGCCGTGCGTACGCGGCGGCGTACAGATCATCACCGCGCCGACTGCGTCGTCGGCCAGCGCCTCGTCGAGATCGCTGGTTGCGCGCCCCCCGAACTTTCCGGTCAGCTTGTCCGCGGCCGCACGATCGACGTCGACCACCCACCGCAGGCGTGCACGGGGGTTGGCGACGATATTGGCGGCGTGCACCGGTCCGATGAAGCCGCCCCCGACGAGACAGAAACCGATCACGTTGACACCGCAGTCAGGCGACCGAGTCGCCGCGGCGCAGGATCTCGAATCCTGCCGCTTCCGCTGCATCCGTGAGCTTGTCGTGTCCCATGCGTGCGTACGTGAGCGGATGCGCTTTCGCCGGATCCTGCTCCGCCTCGACGACCAGCCAACCGGTGTAATCATGACGGCGCAATTCCCGAAGCACCGCGGGAAAGTCGATCGCGCCATCGCCCGGTACGGTGAACACGCCGTCGAGCACCGCATCGAGAAAGCTTTCGTCGCGGGCAATGACGTCGTCGAGCACGCTGGCGCGAACGTCCTTGCAATGCACGTGCGCGATCCGCGCACCGTGTCTTTTCGCCACGGCGACCGGATCGGCCCCCGCAAACACCAGATGGCCTGTGTCGAGGAGCAGCCCGACGTCGTCGTCGGTGCCCGCCATCAGCCGGTCGATGTCGTCACCGGTCTGCACGACGGTGCCCATGTGATGATGAAACGCAAGCCGCACACCCCGCGTGCGGAGATGGCGCGCGACGGTGTTCAGCCGATCGCAGAATGCCGGCCATTGCGCGTCGGCGAGCACCGGCCGTCGCGACAGCGGTGCGTGCC
Source organism: Burkholderiales bacterium (assembly GCA_025935435.1). Taxonomy (GTDB): domain Bacteria; phylum Pseudomonadota; class Gammaproteobacteria; order Burkholderiales; family Casimicrobiaceae; genus VBCG01. The sequence goes on along the minus strand of JAICVH010000003.1, from coordinate 10,451 downwards.
GATCGCCATCGGTGCTGCCGTGCCCTTCCGCGAACACCATAACAATGCAATCGAGCGCGGCGAGCAGTTCGAGATGCCCGGCCACGGCGGCGATCTCGTCGCGCGCCGATCGACGGCACAGTTGCGCGCTGTACCAGCCTGACACAAGGCGCAGTCGATACCCCGCGAGCAGTGGCGCCAGCACGTCCGCGTGGCGCGGAAATTTGCCGCCAAGCTCGATACCGTCGAAGCCGGCCAGCCGGGCCTCGGACAGGCAGACATCGAGCGGGATGTCGCCGCCAAGTTCCGGCATGTCGTCGTTGGTCCACGTGATCGGATTGATTCCGAGGGAAACAGGCATGGGCTTCAGCGCGAAGGCGGTGATGTCGGTCGCTGGAGCAGGCCGAGGCGACTGAGTTCGGCATGCAGCAGTTCCGGTGACCGGAAATGGATGCCGTGCATGCCGAGGGCGGTCGCCGCTTCCGCGTTGCGCGGATTGTCGTCGATGAACACGGTGGCATGGGGCGCGATGTCGTAGCGATCGAGGAGGATCCGAAAGATGCGCGGATCGGGCTTGATGACGCCTTCGTGACCCGAGACGACGATGCCATCGAACGCGGCCAGGAACGGGAATCGATTGCGCGCCGACGGGAACGTCTCGGCCGACCAGTTCGTCAGCGCATACAGCGGTACACCGTCGCGCTTCAGCGCATGGAAGATTTCGACGGTCTCGTCGATGGCACCGGGAATCATTTCGTCGAACCGGTTGCCGAACGCCTCGATCAGCGCCCGCTTGTCGCCATGCGCCGGAAGCAGCTCGGCGACCGCGTCCGCAAACGGGCGGCCCGCGTCCTGTCGCTCGTTCCACGCCTCCGTGCAAACGGTGGCGAGAAACGCTTCCATCGCGGCGTCATCGCCGGGGAACAGCTTGCGGTACAGATGACGGGGATCCCATTGCAGCAGCACGCCGCCGAGATCGAAGACAACGATTCGCCGGCGACCGTTGATGCCGCTAGACGCCGGCATCCGCGCCTTCCGGAAGATCAGCGATCACGCGACGCAACAGCGCCACCGATTCCTCGACCCCCGCCTCGGCGGTCATCGCGGGATCCTCGTGCTCGATCGAGAGCACGCCGTCGTAGCCGACGTCCGAAAGCGTGCCGACGAACGAACGCCACCAGGTCTCGTCGTGGCCGCGGCCGAGCGTGATGTAGTTCCACGCGCGCGAACCGTAGTCGCTGCCCGGCGTCGTGTCGATCACGCCGTTCACGTCGGCGACTCCGGCCTCGATCTTCGTGTCCTTTGCGTGCACGTAGTACACGGCATCGCCTAGCGCGCGTGCCGCCACCAGCGGATCGGCGCCCATCCACATCAAATGGCTCGGATCGAGATTCGCGCCGACCGTTTCGCCGACGGCGTCACGCAAGCGCATCAACGTGGCGACGTTGTAGACGTTCTGATGACCATGCAGCTCGAGACACAGCCGTGCGATGCCCTGATCCTGCGCATACGCGACGAGTTCGCGCCAATACGGAACGAGCACGGCGTCCCACTGCCAGCGCACGATGTCCCGCACCTCCGGCGGCCATTCGGTCGTGATCCAGTTCGGATGCGCATCGCCCGGCGCAGCCGGACACCCGGACATCATGACGACGCGATCGACGCCGAGAAGGCGCGCGAGGCGGATCGTTTTGCGCGTCACGTCGTCGTGGCGCCGCCCCGCGTCTCCCGGATGCAGCGGATTGCCTGAGCAGTTGAGCGCGCTGATCGAGAGCTGGTTGTCAGCGAGTCGCGCAAGGAAGTGACGTCGGGCGGCAGCGCTGTCGAGCAGCGCGTCGAGCTCGAGATGCGGCGCCGCCGACCAATTGCCGCAGCCGAATTCGAGCGCCTCCATCCCGAGTCGCGAGGCGACGTCGAGCATTGCGTCGAAATCGACGTCGGGAAGGCTGTCGGTGATCATTCCAATGTGCATCGTTTGTCCCGGCGACGACGGCGCGTGTCGAATCAGAGTGCGAGTGTAATGCACACGATGACGAGCCCGCGCGATCGTAGGAAACGGCCGACATTCCGCCACGCACGACGCCTAAGTCGGAATCGGCCTTTGCCGGACGAAGCGCAGGCACGCAAACGTTATGCTGGCAGGATTCGATCCACCGCGAGGCTGAACATCGCTCCTCTTCCCGATCCGTTCGCACGCGCTCCCGCTACAACCGTCTGGCTGCTGGCGTTCGCCGCGCTGCTGCTGTCGGCGTGCGCAACGATGCCGCCGGGCGCCAATCAGCCCAAGAGCGAAACGACGGCGCTCGAGCGTCCCGAGGACACGGCGCTCGGACGCAAGGTCGAGCCGCGCGCGAAGGCACATCCCGGGCTGTCCGCATTCCGGCTGTTTGCGAGCGGCAGCGATGCGCTGTCGTTGCGCGTGCAGATGGCGGACAGCGCGCAACGAACGCTGGACGTCCAGTATTTCATCTTCAAGGACGACGACAGCGGTCAATTGCTGATGAGCGCACTGCTGCGCGCCGCGCGCCGCGGCGTGCGCGTGCGGATCCTGATCGACGATACCGAGGCGCGCGGACAAGAGGATCGCGTGGGCGTGCTCGCTGCGCACCCGAACATCGACGTGCGGTTATACAACCCGTTCTTCTACCGCGGGTCGGTCGCGCTCTTCCGCTACACGGAATTCGCACTGACCGCGAGCCGGTTGAACTACCGGATGCATAACAAGCTCTTCATCGCCGACAACGAAATTGCCGTCGTCGGCGGACGGAACATCGGTGATGAATACTTCGATTCGGGCGACGAACCGCAGTTCGGGGACTACGACGTCTTCACGATGGGCCCGATCACCCGACAGCTCTCGAGGAGCTTCGACGAATACTGGAACAGCACGCTGGCGGTTCCGGTACGTGCGCTGCTCGGAACGCTTCCGAGCGGGCCCAAACTGCAACAGATGGAAGACGAGCTCGCCGCGCACCTCGATGGCATGCGCGACAGCCCGCAGGTCAAGGCGATCCGCACCGGCGACCCGCTCGCAGCGCTGCTGAACAGCGAAACGGCGGTCGCGTGGGCGAAGGCCGAAGTCGTCGCGGACAGTCCCGACAAGGCCAGCGTCGAAGGCGGCACGACGATCGGCGCGCTGTTTCGTCGACGGTTGCTCGAAACGGCCGCCGAGGTCAAGAACGAATTGCTCATGGTCTCGCCTTATCTCGTTCCGGGCGAGAAAGGCATGGCGCTGTTGACGTCGCTCCGGGCGCGCGGCGTCACCCTCCGGATCCTGACCAACTCGCTGCTGTCCACGGACGTGCCCGCCGTGCATGCCGGCTACCGCCGGTATCGCGTTCCGCTGCTCGAACTCGGGATCGATCTCTACGAGGTGAAGCCACTGCCCGGCAAGCCGAACCCTCGCGGCGGCCTGCTGAAAACGCCGAGTTCCGGGCAGTTCTCGCTGCACGCGAAGGCGTTCGTGTTCGATCGCAAGAAGGTCTTCATCGGCTCGGCGAACTTCGACGCGCGCTCGCTCAATCTCAACACCGAGATCGGCCTCATCATCGAAAGTCCGGAACTCGCGCGCCAGGTCGTCGCGCGCTTCGACGCGATCGCGAGCCCGGCTAACAGCTTCGTGCTCGCGCTCGACGAGCGCAACGGTTCACGTGGGGTAATCTGGCAAAGCCTGAAGGATGGCAAGCCGATCACGTACCGCGACGAGCCGGGTGACGATCGCTGGCGGGAATTCCTCGTGGATCTCTACGCGACGCTGCCGATCGAAGATCAGCTTTGAACAGCGCCCTACGCGCGGCCCATACGGAAGGCCGGAACAACGTCCGGCCGACAACAACGAATCAGGCCGGAACGACGCCTACTTCTTCGGCGGCGAATGCGCGTTCGATGCCTTCTCCGGCTGCGCGGGCAAACTCTTGCCGCCTCCGCTGTCCCCTACCGCACCGGTCGCACCGGGGGTCGGCGCCGTTGCCGCGGGCGCTGGAACGTTCACCGGCGCACCCTTGGCCTTCTGGTTCGCAACGTAGTTGGCTACCGCCTTGTCCTCGGCGCGCGCCAGTTGCGCCTTGGCGGTATCGGCAGCGGCCTTGTCCTTCGCGTCTTTCTCGGCCTTCTGCTCGGGCGTGAGCGGCGGCGCGGGCGGCAGCTTGGCGACGGCCACACTGAACGCCGTCACCACCAATGCCGCGCCGAAAAGTGCACGAATCGTCGTCTGCATCGCTTGCTCCGAGAAGGTGATCAGCGCGTGGCCGGACGCGGCGCCACGATGGGCGCCGGCGCGTCGTCCGGTGCCGTCGGAATCTTGCCGGCCTTGATGTCGTTGTACCAGTACAGGTGATGTTCCTTGGCCCAGGTCTCGTCGACATAGCCCTTGCTCATCGCCTGGTAGGCGCCTGCCATGCCGAGCGTACCCATGTAGATGTGCCCGAGCGCTGCGAGCATGAACCCCGACGCGATGATCAGGTGGATGATGTTCGCGATCTGCATCGTGCTGCGCGTCTGGTTGAAGTTCGGGAAGTCGAGCACGAACCCGCTCGCGCTCACGATCAGCCCGGCGACGAGCACCCCGCCCCAGAACCATATCTTTTCGCCCGCGTTGAACTTGCCCGACGGCACGTCACGCTTCGTGATCAGCCCGCCGAAATGCCGAACCCACGTCCAGTCGTAACGGCGCCAGAAGTTGTCCCGGACGAACGTGACGAACAGCAGAATGATGCAGACGAAGAACAGCGGCCCGACGAAGTTGTGCAGATTCTTCGCGAGGATCGCGAGCCACGAGAACAGTGTGTAACCGATGATCGGCAGCAACACGTTCTTGCCGAACACGATGATGAGTCCGGTGATCGCCAACGTGACGAACGCGTACGCCGTCGTCCAGTGGATCGCCATCTGCCAGTTCGTGAACCGCCGGATTTTGCGACCGGTCGGCGGTTCGTGCAGGTACATCGTGCCTTTCCAGAAGTAGAACGCCGCGATGGCGAGCACCATCGCGACCAGCGCCCAGCCGGCGTAGACGGAGACCTGCGAATTGCGCAGCGCACGCCACGTCTGCCCTTCCGGCTGGATCAGGATGTTCGTCTCGCGCCCCGGCAAGCTCGTGAACTGCGGCGAACCCGAGCGAACTTCCGACCAGACCGGCTGGTTGTTGAGCGGCTGCGTCAGTTGCCGCTCCTGCTGCTGCTTGGCGTAATCCGCGTCGACCGGATTGACCGCGGGTGATTGCGCCGGACCCATCGTCGGCGTTTGGGCGCCGACGGCGAAGCTCACGCAAAGCACTGCAGCGAAGAGGCCGGCCCGGCGAACGATCGAATCGAGCATGGTGAGCACTTTCAGTCGCGCAGCCGAACGTACTCGTTCTGATGCTGCGCGCGGGTATCGATGGCGTTGTCCCATTGCTGCCGGTTGCCGTTGTAGGGCGCGCTCGCATACGCGGGCGTGTCCGGCTTGCCTTGATATTTGCCCTGTTTGTAGTTGACGACCTGAGGGCGCTCGCCGCAGCCTGCCGCCATCAATGCAACGGCGGCCGCGGCCGCAAACCAGACAATGCGGGCGGCGGTCATGACTTCGTCCCTCCGGCAGGCGGTGTCGCGGGCGGCGCTGCACCAGGCGCTGCGCCCGGGGCGGCACCGGGCGCGCCCGGCGGTTGGACGCCGGCCGCGGGCAACTTGTACGCGGTCGCCCATCCCCACACCTCGCCGCCCTTGCCACGACGCAGCACGCGATCGCGATAGATGTTGGCGATCACGTCGCCGTCACCGCCGAGCAACGCCTTGGTCGAGCACATTTCGGCGCACGCCGGCAGCTTGCCCTCGGCAAGCCGATTGCGGCCGTACTTCTGGAACTCGGCCGCCGAGCGATCCGGCTCGGGCCCGCCGGCGCAGAACGTGCACTTGTCCATCTTGCCGCGCACGCCGAATGCGCCGGTCTGCGGGAACTGCGGCGCGCCGAACGGGCATGCATAGAAGCAGTACCCGCAACCGATGCACAGGTCCTTGTCGTGCAGCACGACACCTTCCTCGGTCTTGTAGAAGCAGTCGACCGGGCAGACGGCCATGCAGGGCGCATCGGAACAATGCATGCAGGCAACCGAAATCGAGCGCTCGCCCGGCACGCCGTCGTTCAGCGTCACGACGCGGCGGCGGTTAACGCCCCATGGAATCTCGTGCTCCTGCTTGCACGCGGTGACGCAGCTGTTGCATTCGATGCAACGCTCGGCATCGCACAGGAATTTCATTCTGGCCATGGTGTGTTCCTCGCTATCAGTGGCGCCGGGCCGCCCCAAGCCACTGATCCGCCCCCTTGGGGGGCAGCGAGCGCAGTGAGCGTGGGGGGGCGTTCATTTACGCCGTGAACTTCTCAACTTGGCAAAGGGTGGTCTTGGTTTCCTGCATCATCGTCACCGAGTCGTAGCCGTACGTCGTTGCCGTATTGACGGCCTCGCCCCGGATGATCGGTGCAGCGCCCTCGGGATAGAACTCGAGCATGTCGCGGCCCATCCACCAGCCGGAAAAGTGGAACGGGATGAACGTCGTTCCCTTGCCAACGCGATCGGTCACCTGCGCCTTGACCTTGAGCTGCGCGCCGGTCGCCGTCTTCACCCAGACGAATTCGCCGTGACGCACGCCGCGGTTGTTCGCATCAACCGGGTTGATCTCCACGAAGCATTCCTGCTGCAGCTCCGCGAGCCAGCGGTTGCTGCGCGTTTCTTCGCCGCCACCCTCGTATTCGACGAGGCGGCCGCTGGTCAGGATCAGCGGGAAGCGTTCGGCGATCTTCTCCTTCACGTTTGCTTCCTGCACCGATTTGTAGAGTGTCGGCAGGCGCCAGAAAGCCTTCTTGTCGTCGTGTGTCGGGTATTTCGCGACCAGATCGGGCCGCGGCGAATACAGCGGCTCCCGATGTTGCGGAATGCCGTCCGGGAAGTTCCAGACGACGGCGCGCGCCTTGGCGTTGCCCCAGAAATGCACGCCGTGCTTCATCGTGACGCGCTGGATTCCGCCGGACAGGTCCGTCTTCCAGTTCCTGCCCTCGGCCGCCTTCTTCTCGGCGTCGGTCAGCTCGTCCCACCAGCCGATCTTCTTCATCAGCACGTGATCGAACTCCGGATAGCCGGTGGTGATCTCGCTGTCCTTCGGGAACGAGCCGTCCTCGGCGAGCAGGCTGACGCCGTCGCGCTCGACGCCGAAGTTCGCACGAAAACATCCGCCACCGTTCATCATCGACCGCGACGTCATGTACAGATTGGGCGAGCCCGGATGCTTGATCTCCGGCGACCCATAGCACGGCCACGGCAGCCCGTAATAGTCACCGTCGCATGGACCGCCGTTCGCACGGAGCGTCTTCACGTCGAACGTATGCATGTTCTTCATGTGCAGCTTGAGCCGCTCGGGTGATTGCCCGGTGTAGCCGATCGTCCACGTGCTGCGGTTGATCTCCTTCAGCACCGACTCCGGCGTCGGCTCCTCGAACTTCGCATCGCCGTCGGGCTTCCACATCTCGTAGTTCTTGACGAACTCGGGGCCCCATCCGAACTTCTTGGCGAACGCATACATGATCGCCTGGTCGGTCTGCGACTCGAACAGCGGGCGGATCACCCGTTCGCGCCATTGCAGCGAGCGGTTCGACGCAGTGACGCTGCCCGAAGTCTCGAGCTGCGTGCAGGCGGGCAACAGGTAGACGTTGTCCTTGCGCACCATCGCTGCCATCGCGGCCGTCGCCGAGGGATACGGGTCGATGATGGCGAGGACGTCGAGCTTCTTCATCGCCTCGACCATTTCCTTGCCGCGCGACTGGCTGTTCGGCGCGTGTCCCCAGAACACGAGCGCGCGCAGGTTCGAATCCTGGTCGATCAGCTCGTTCTTCTCGAGCACGCCGTCGATCCAGCGCGACACCGTCATGCCGGGCTTTTCCATCATCGCCTGCGACGCGAACTGCTTCTTGATCCACTCGTAGTCGACGCCCCAGACCTCGGCGAAGTGCTTCCACGACCCGGCTGCGACGCCGTAGTAGCCGGGCAGCGAGTCGGGATTGGGGCCGATGTCGGTCGCGCCCTGCACGTTGTCGTGGCCGCGGAAGATGTTCGCACCGCCGCCCGAAACGCCGATGTTGCCGAGCGCGAGCTGCACGATGCATGACGCGCGCACGAAGGCGTTGCCGGTCGAGTGCTGCGTCTGACCCATGCACCAGACGAGCGTCGACGGGCGGTTCTTCGCCATCATTTCCGCGACCTTGTACACCGCCGCTTCGGGGACGCCGGTGACCTCCTCGCATTTGTCGGGCGTCCACTTGGCCATCACGTCGGCCTTGACCTTGTCCATGCCGTAGACGCGGTCGTTGATGTATTTGTCGTCCTGCCAGTTGTTCTTGAAGATGTGATACAGCACGCCGAACAGGAACGCGACGTCGGTTCCGGAGCGGATGCGAACGTAGTAGTCGGCCTTGGCCGCCGTGCGCGTGAAGCGCGGATCGGCGACGATCATCTTCGCGCCGGTTTCCTTGGCATGCAGCATGTGCAGCATCGACACCGGATGCGCCTCGGCGGCGTTCGACCCGATGTACAACGCGCACTTGGTGTTCTGCATGTCGTTGTACGAATTGGTCATCGCGCCGTAGCCCCAGGTGTTCGCCACGCCGGAGACCGTCGTCGAGTGGCAGATGCGTGCCTGGTGATCGCAGTTGTTCGACCCGAAATACGAAACGAACTTGCGCAGCAGGTACGACTGCTCGTTGCTGTGCTTCGAGCTGCCGACCCAGAACACGGCGTCCGGCCCCGATTCCTTGCGAATCGACGCGAGCTTGTCGCCGAGTTCGTTGATCGCCGTTTCCCAGCTGATCCGCTGGTACTTGCCGTTGACGAGCTTCATCGGCGTTTTCAGCCGGTGCTCGCCATGACCGTGCTCGCGGATCGAAGCGCCCTTCGCGCAATGCGCGCCCAGATTGAGGGGCGAATCGAACACCGGCTCCTGGCGGACCCACACCCCGTTCTCGACGACGGCGTCGATTGCGCAGCCGACCGAGCAGTGCGTGCAGATCGTGCGATGGACCTCGGTCTTGACGTTGGCGGTCTCGTCCGCAGCCTGCGCCTTGCCCATCGTGCCGTATGGCAACTGGCTCGCGAACGCGCCGGCACCGGCGACGATGCCCGAGCGCTTCAGGAACGCGCGACGATCGATCGTCGCGATCCTCGCGCCGAGCGCGCGGGACAGGCGCGGACCGGCTACGTTTGCGGAATCGGTTTTGCGCGTGAGCAGCATGACTCTTCTCCTGCGGAAGACTTGAACTATCGCGGGCTTGCCAACGTGAACACCCGGCGCGCGGGGTTCATGCAATCAGATGCGGGTCGTCGCGTAGTAATCGCGGACGTGCTGTGTTTCCTGATAGCCGCTCGACTCGGCCGTCGTTTTCGGCGCGTCGACGAGTGCAGCGGGTGCGGCGAGAACGGGGGCAGCAGCGGCCGCTCCGGCGGCGCCCGCACCGAACATCAGGAAGCGGCGTCGATTCGTGTCAGTCGAACGCGCGGCACACGGCTGCGGCCCTTGCGGGTCGCGATGCGAAAGATCGCTCATGGTGCTCCTCCGAAACAGGTTCCGAACGCGTAATCATTTATTCCATGGCGAGTGCGTCACGGTCCAGCGCCATGAATTGTTCCGTGAATTCTGCTACGCAACCGTAGTAGTTGGCAATAGTCGATTCCCGTATTGCAGCGCAACACCGAAATGCCCACGGGCCGATCTGGCGCTCGAAAAAGCCGCGTTGCAATGCAACGGCGGACGGCGGCCGATCCTCGTTGCCCGCGATCAGCATCCGCATCGTTTCGAACAGCGCCGACAGATGATCCTCGAGCATCACGACGCCGGGTCGGCGCCCCAGTCCGAGCGCCGCGAGTTCGGCGCGCAGTTCCGCGAGCGGGCGCTCCATCATGGCGCCGACTTTCCAGTGCGAGCCGTGGAGGTTGACTACGCACTGGCCGACGCCGATGAAAAGGTCGGTGTACTCCTGCGCGGCAGCGTCCGGATCCATGACGCCGCTTGCCGCCAGCAGGCGGTTCCATGCCGATGCGAACGGCGTATTGCCGTCGATCGGTTCCGCCCGCGCAATCGCCTTGAGCAGCTGTCCGTCGGGCCCATCGGCAAACAGGCGCGCGACCAGCGCGTAGAAATCGGCGCGGCTGCGATCCTCGGGGGAAAGGGGAAAGGACAGCCCCACCGCGGCGTCGGGCAACGATCGAGCACCGAGGGCGGAGACGCGAGCGTCGGAGGGCCGTCCGGACGAGCCGTCGCTGCCTGCCGCTGCGATCGCATGCCCCGCGTCGCTTGCGACATTTGCGCCGGTCTCCGGCAATTTCATACGTCACATTCCGCTAGATGCTCGAACAGGCGCACGCGTTCCCCGATTCTCGATCCTAGATCTGCCGGATATCGACGGTCCGCTCGTTCGTGACGAGGTCGACGACGCGGCAATCGGCACACATTTGC
>JAICVH010000243.1 GCA_025935435.1 Burkholderiales bacterium | reverse complement strand
GCCCAGTTGATGAAATCCGCGACGATCAGGAAGTACCCGGAGAAGCCCATCTGCACGATCGTCTTCGTCTCGAAGTCGAGGCGGGCGACGTACTCGGGCCGGCGCGCGTCGCGCTCGGCCGCCTGCGGATACAGAAGTTCGAGTCGCGTCTCGAGTCCGCGCGCAGCTTCGCTACGCAGGTGATCGTCGAGCGACACACCGGGCGGCGTCGGAAAACGCGGCAGATGGTTCTTGCCGAGCGGGATCGTCAGATTGCAGCGCGCCGCGATAGCGACACTGTTGGCGAGCGCCTGCGGCAGATCGGCGAAGCGCGCCGCCATTTCCGCCTGCGTGCGGAAATACTGCTCGTGCGTGAAGCGCCGCGGCCTGCGCGTATCGGACAGCGTATGGCCTTCGGCGATGCACACGCGCGCTTCATGCGCACGGTAGTCGTCGGAGGTGAGGAATTGAATCGGATGCGTCGCAACGATCGGCGCGTCGAGTTCGTCGGCGAGCATGACCGTCGCCTGCACGAGGCCTTCCTCATCGGCGTGCCCCGCGCGCTGCACTTCGAATACATAACGTCCGGGAAAACGCGTCAGCCACTCGCCCGCGAGTCGTTTCGCCGCGGGGACGTTGCCCTGCAGCAGCGCCTGGCCGACGTCGCCGTCACGGGCACCCGACAGCGCGATCAATCCCTGCGTCCCTTCGTCGAACCACGCGCGCGCGAGTTGCGCACGACCGCGCTGCTGGTTGGTCCGGTACGCGCGCGACAGCCAGTCGCAAAGCCGCAGATACCCGTCGCGCGTCGCCGCGAGCAACAGCACGCGCGATGGTTGGTCGCGCTCCGTGTCGTTGGCGACCCAGACGTCGCAGCCGGCGATCGGCTTGATGCCGCGCGAGCGCGCTGCACTGTAGAACTTGATCAGTCCGAACTGGTTCGCGAGGTCGGTCAGCGCCAGCGCGGGCATCCGATCGGCTGCCGCAGCCGCGACGGCGTCGTCGATTCGCACCGTGCCGTCGGCGATCGAATACTCGCTATGCAGGCGAAGGTGAACGAAGCCGGGAGCAGGCATGCAGCGAAGCGACGGTGCGGCCGCGCGGCAGACTGCGGATCGCGCCGGCGCACGCAGGTTCGGCGTGTGACGCGAGACGCGTCGTGGCCGCGAAAGGCACAAGACGGGATCGGCTAGAATTCTACTCCGTTCATTGCAAGCGCAGCGTTCGCGCACCGTCACCGTGACCTACGCTCGATGTGTGGATGCAACATCCGAAATCCGACGGGGAACGGTTGCGCTGATCGTTGCGGTCGTCGTCGCCGGTTGTGCAACGGCGCCGATCGGAGGGCCGTCCGTGCCTGCAGCGCCCGCGCAGCCCGCCGCGCCGGTTCCGCGCAATGTCGAGCCGCCGGCACCGACGATCAACCTGTCCGGTTTTCCGCTGCCGTATCGACAAGGGTACGCAGACGGCTGCGCCAGCGTTTCGGGAACCGAGCGCAAGGACGCTGCGCGTTTCTCCGCCGACCCGAACTACCGCACCGGTTGGCAGGACGGTCTCGCGCTTTGTCGGAAAAAGTAGCGCGCAAGCCGTCGACGTCGCAGTTCGTCGACGTCCGCGGCGAGCAGCATCACGTCCTCACCTGGGGAAATCCGCAATCCAATCCGCTCGTGCTGTTGCACGGATGGATGGACGTCGGTGCGTCGTTTCAATTCCTCGTGGACGCGTTGCAAGACGATTGGTACGCCATTGCGCCGGACCTGCGCGGATTCGGACGTTCGGCATGGCAGCCGCAGGGCTACTGGTTCTACGATTATCTCGCCGATCTCGAGGCACTGCTCGCGCACTTCCTTGGCGATGCGCCGGCGCGACTGGTCGGTCACAGCCTCGGCGGCAACATCGTGATGAACTACGCGGGCGTGCGACCCGACCGCGTGCAGCGCGCGGTGTCGCTCGAAGGCTTCGGCATTCCCGCCGAAGCCGCCGAAGATGCGCCGCGCAAGGTCGCCAAGTGGCTCGACGCCGTCGCCGATCCGCCGCGCTTTCAGACGTACGACGATATCGGTGCGGTCGCCGATCGATTGCAGAAGAAGAATCCGCGCCTCGCGCGCGACAAGGCCGAGTTCCTTGCGCAATGGTGGGCGAAGTCGCTTCCCGACGGACGCGCAGCGCTCGTGTCGGATCCACGACACAAGCTCCCGTTCCCGCATGTGTACCGCATCGAGGAATCGGTCGCCGTCTGGCGCAGCATCACCGCCCCGGTGCTGTGGGTTGCGGCGAGCGAATCGGAGATTCCCCGCTGGCTCCAGGGTCACCCGGAAGGCGAGATGGGTGCCGACGGCATGGAGGCCGTGCGAAGACGCATCGCGTACGTGCGTGATGCGCGCCTCGTGACGATCGAAGACGCCGGTCACATGCTGCACCACGATCAGCCTGCGGCCGTCGCCGCGCAGATCGAACCGTTCCTGCTCGGCTGACGAGCGTGTCCTTGCTGCGCGTGCACTCGCGCCGCGCTGCGTACGTTGCGCTCGCGCTGCTGACGCTCGTCTGGGGCTTCAACTGGATCGTGATGAAGGCGGCGCTGATGCACGCGGATCCGCTGGCCTTCAACGTGCATCGCACCGGTATCGCCGTGGCCGTGCTGTTCGCCGCGCTGATTGCGCGCGGGGGTCGCTTCTGGCCGCATCGCTGGCGTGCCGTGCTCGTCACTGCCTTGTTTCAGACGGTGATCAACTTCGGCGCGACGACGCTCGCGGTCGCCGGCGGCGGCGCCGGACGAACGTCGGTGCTGGTGTTCACGATGCCATTCTGGACGCTGCTGATCGCCTGGCCGGTGTTGCACGAACGCATCCGTGTCGCGCAGGCCGTGGCCATTGCGTTCGCGTTCGCGGGCCTCGTGCTGGTCGTCGCGCCGTGGTCGTGGCACGGCGATCTCATGCCCAAATTGTGGGCGGTGCTGTCCGGATTCGGCTGGGCCGGCGGCACCGTCGCCATGAAGTATTACCAGCGCGACCGCAACTTCGACATGCTGAGCTTCGTCACGTGGCAGATGGCGCTCGGCGTGCTGCCGCTCATGCTTTTGCCGTGGCTGTTCGACGTGCCGGCGACGCAATGGAGCGTCGCGCAGGCGGGGCTGCTGTTCATCGTCGGCGTCATTGCAACGGCAGGCGGCTTTCTGGTCTGGATGGAAATCCTGCGCTGGCTGCCGGCAGGAACGGCGTCGCTCAACATGTTCGCAATTCCGGTGATCGCGCTCCTGTCATCGATGGCCGTCTATGGCGAGCGCCTCGCCGGCAACGAGTGGCTCGGCATCGCGCTGATCGGCGTTGGCCTGGCGTTGATCGTCGTTCAGGCCCGCCTGGCGAGCAGCCGCCGCGACCCGCTGCCGGCCGATCCGGTACCGGTGGATGGGGGCTAAGTCGTTGAAAACGTGACCCAGAACCATCCCGGCCGGCTGTCTTGACAGCACAATGGGTGCGCTGTCCGAAATGCGAACTATTATTATTTACACGTTCGTTCGCGTTTGCTATGCTTCGTTCGATCCTATCCACCGCACCTCACTTCACGACCGCTCACTCCATGACTCCAACGATTGCCCTTCGTCGCGCGTCCGTGCTCGTCGCCGGCGCGTTCCTGTCGTTCAACGTGTTCGCGCAGGACGTCGCGTCGTTCAAGCTGACCGCTCGCGACGGCGTGTTCGAACCCACCGTCATCGAAGTACCGGCTGGCAAGCGCTTCCGCCTCGAAGTATCCAATCAGGGCAAGACGGCAATGGAATTCGAAAGCCGCGATCTCAAGCAGGAGAAAATCATTCCGCCGGGCGGCAAGGCAACGGTCACGATCAACGCGCTGAAGGCCGGCGAATACAAATTCTTCGACGAATTCCACGAAAAAACCGGCCAGGGCCGCATCGTCGCCAAGTAACGCACGATTTTCCAAGGGCACGAGAGTTCGAATGGGCAACGCTCTTTTCATCGTGTGGCGCGAATCCGCGGAGGCGATGCTCGTCGTCGGCATCCTGTACGCGTGGCTGCGCAAGCGCCCGGACGCCGCTGTCGGCATGCGTTATTTGTGGGGTGGTGTCGCCGCCGGTGCTGCGCTCGCGGTGACGCTCGCGCTCGTAATGCTGGGGATTGCATCGGCGTTGTCGGGCGACGGCCTCGAGTATTTCCAGCTTGCCATGATGCTGATCGCCTCGGCGCTGATCGTGCAAATGGTGTTCTGGATGCGCAAGCACGGCCGCACGTTCAAGAAGGATCTCGAAGCGGACATGGCGCGCAATGCGCGTGCGGCGAACTGGTGGGGCCTGCTTGTCGTCGTCGCGCTCGCCGTCGGACGCGAGAGCGCGGAAACGGTCGTGTTCCTGTATGGGCTCGGCGCGGACAGCGGCGGCATCACCAATCTACCGATCGTGCTCGTGCTCGGCGTGGGCGCCGCCTTCGCGACGTTCTGGGCGCTGCAGCAGGGATCGCGCATCCTTTCATGGCGGATGTTTTTCCGTGTGAGCGAAGTACTGCTGCTGTTGCTGGCGGGCGCGCTGCTGGTGTCGGGCATCGAAAAGCTGATCGCGCTCGATGTGCTTCCCGCGCTCGTCGATCCGTTGTGGAATACGTCCGCTGTCCTCGACGACTCCGGTCGAATCGGCGGATTGATCTCGTCGTTCACCGGATACCGCGCGCGGCCAGCGTTGTTGCCGCTCCTC
Organism: Burkholderiales bacterium; assembly: GCA_025935435.1. GTDB lineage: Bacteria > Pseudomonadota > Gammaproteobacteria > Burkholderiales > Casimicrobiaceae > VBCG01. The sequence goes on along the minus strand of JAICVH010000243.1, from coordinate 257 downwards.
GCACTCGTCGCGTACTGGACGCTGCTGTGGTTCTTCCTCTGGCGTTCGCCCGGTCGCGTCGTCGTCAAGCCGGCGACTGTCGCGCCTTCCGCGATCGAACCGTTGCCGCGCGCAGAACGGCACTGATCGAGAGTGGCTGCATTAACGCCGGCGGCGTCCGGCGTGAGTGATCCTCTCCGGTAGAATCGGACACCAAGCCGGCCGACGTGGCCGGCGCTTCATTTTGGGCGTCCATTGACCGCTCCGGCACCCGATCT
>JAICVH010000581.1 GCA_025935435.1 Burkholderiales bacterium | reverse complement strand
GCGACGCGCTGCTGCTGGCCGCCGGACAGCTGACCGGGAAACTTGTCCTTGTGGCCGGAGAGACCGACGCGCTCCAGGTACTTCAAACCGCGCGCATCGGCCTCGCCTTGCTTGCGCCCGAGGACCTTGACCTGCGCAAGCGACAGGTTCTGGCGCACGGTCAGGTGCGGAAATAGTTCGAAGTGCTGGAACACCATGCCGACGCGCGCGCGGAGTTTCGGCAGATTGGTTTTCGGATCGTTGACCTTGATGCCATCGACGAAGATGTCGCCCTTCTGGATGGGCTCGAGCGCATTCACTGCCTTGATCAACGTCGACTTGCCCGATCCGGATGGCCCGCAGACGACAATCACTTCGCCCTTCTCGACGCTCGTCGTGCAGTCGGCCAGCACCTGGAAGCTGCCGTACCACTTCGAGATGTCACGGATGTCGATCATCGGCATGGTGCTGTCCTGCGCGGAAGTGGGCTTAGCGAACGATGGCGATCTTGTGTTGCAACCGCTTCACGAGCTGCGAGCCGACGAAGCAGATGATGAAGTAGACGAGCGCCGCAAACAGGTACATCTCGACCAGGCGACCATCGCGCTGCGCGACCTTGGCCGCGGCGCCGAGGAAGTCGGTGATCGACAGCACGTAAACGAGCGACGTGTCCTGGAACAGGATGATCGACTGCGTGAGCAGGATCGGAAGCATGTTGCGAAACGCCTGTGGCAAAACGATTCGCCCCATCGTCTGCCAGTAGTTGAGGCCGAGCGCGTATCCGGCCGACACCTGCCCGCGCGACACCGACTGGATGCCGGCGCGCATGATCTCGCAGTAATACGCGGCCTCGAACAGCGTGAACGTCACGACGGACGAATAGAACGCGCCGACCTGGATCGGCTGCGGCGAGCGCACGATCCACGCACCGATGTACGGAACGAGAAAATAGAACCAGAAGATGACGAGCACGAGCGGCACCGACCGCATCAGGTTGACGTAGGCGCCCGCGACCGCCGATAGCGGCTTGAACGACGACAGCCGCATCATCGCGAGCAGCGTTCCGAACACGATGCCGCCGGTCACCGCGAGCGCGGTGAGCGTCAGCGTGAACGTCATCCCCTCCCTGAAGAGGTAGCCGATCGAGCGCTCGATAACGTTGAAGTCGAACTGGCCGAGCATGAGCTGTCGTTTCTGCCAATTGGCGGTGTCGCCGGTCAGTGTCCGGCGGGCACCTCGATCTGCTTGCCGATGAATCCGGGTACGCTCAACTTGCGCTCGAGGACGCGCATCCCGAACACGACGACCACGTTGACCAGAATGTAGATCGTCGTCGCGGCGGTGAACGCCTCGAACACCTGAAAGCTGAACTCCTGCATCGACCGCGCGGCGGCCGTCAGCTCGACCAGCCCGATCGTCAACGCGACCGATGAGTTCTTGATGATGTTCATGAACTCGGAGGTGAGCGGCGGGAGGATGATCCGGTACGCCATCGGCAGCAGCACGTACCGATACGTCTCGGGCAGCGTCAGGCCGAGTGCGGTGCCCGCCATGCCCTGGCCGCGCGGCAGCGACTGAATGCCGGCGCGAACCTGCTCCGAAACGCGCGCGGCCGTGAAGAAACCGAGGCATAGCACCGCGGGCACGTACGCACCCCATGGCGGCGGCATCTGCTTGATCCACGTGCCGATCGCGCGCGGTACCACCTCAGGCAGTACGAAATACCAGAGGAACATCTGCACGAGAAGTGGAATGTTGCGGAACAGCTCGACGTAGGCATTGCCGAACTTGACCGCCCACTTCGACGGCGTCGTGCGCATGACGCCGAGCACCGACCCGAGCACGAGCGCGATCACCCACGCAGCGAGCGCCGTTGCGAGCGTCCAGCCGAGTCCGACCAGCAGCGAGTGAAAGTACGTGCCCTGTCCGTCCGGCGACAACTCCCAGTAGATGTGCCAGTTCCAGTGGTAATTCATCGACGCGATGCTTCCTGCGCGGACGGACGCGGCAACATAGCACACAAAAACGGGGAGCCGAAGCTCCCCGCCGAAAACGCGATGCGGTGACGAACGCTGTTCTTACTTGTAAGCCGCGGGGTCCCCATTGTCGGTCGGGTTCGCGAACACCTTCTTCAACGCATCGCTCTGCGGCACGTTGAGGTTCACGCCCTTCGGCGGGATCGGCGACAGGAACCACTTCGTGTAGAGCGCGTTGATCTGACCGCTCTTGTAGAGATTGGCGGTCGCCGTGTCGACGATCTTCTTGAAGCCCGGGTCGTCGCGCCGGAGCATCGCGCCATACGGTTCGATCGAAAGCGCATCGGCCGAAATGACGTAATCCGCGGGCGACTTCGAATTCGCGACCAGGCTGTAGAGCAGGATGTCGTCCATGAAGAACGCGGTCGCACGGTCGGTTTCGACCATCAGG
>JAICVH010000346.1 GCA_025935435.1 Burkholderiales bacterium | reverse complement strand
TTCAGCTCCAGCATCTCGCCCTTGACGTCGGCGGTGATCTTCCGGCTCAGGTCGCCGCGGGCCACCGCCGTGGTCACGTCGGCGATGTTCCGCACCTGGTTGGTGAGGTTGCTCGCCATGAAGTTCACGCTGTCGGTCAGGTCCTTCCAGGTGCCGGACACGCCCTCGACGCGGGCCTGCCCACCGAGCTTGCCTTCGGTACCGACTTCGCGCGCCACGCGCGTCACTTCGGATGCGAACGACCGCAGCTGGTCGACCATCGTGTTGATCGTGTCCTTCAGCTCGAGAAACTCGCCCTTCACGTCGACGGCGATCTTCTTCGACAGGTCGCCCGTTGCAACCGCCGTGGTCACGTCGGCGATGTTCCGCACCTGCGCAGTGAGGTTGCCCGCCATCGAATTAACGCTGTCGGTCAAATCCTTCCACGTGCCGGCAACGCCTTTCACTTTCGCCTGGCCGCCGAGTTTTCCTTCGGTGCCGACCTCGCGTGCAACGCGCGTCACTTCGGCGGCGAACGCGCCAAGCTGATCGACCATCTTGTTCACGGTCTTGGCGGTTCGCAGGAACTCGCCCTGCAACGGCTGGCCGTCGATCTCCATCGCCATCGATTGCGCAAGATCGCCCTGCGCCACGGCGCCGATCACCCGTGCCGTTTCGCTGGTCGGATGCACGAGATCGTCGATCAGCTGATTGACCGAGTCGATCGACGTTGCCCAGAAGCCGGTCACATCGCCGAGGCTCCCGCGCTTGCCCAACTTTCCCTGCTTGCCGACAACGGTCGACAAGCGCTCCAGTTCAAGCGCCATCCGCTGATTGCGTTCGACAACGTCGTTGAAGACGTCGGCAACGCGGCCGAGCGCGCCTTGCCACTCAGCGGGCAGGCGCACCGAGGCGTCGCCGCGCTTCAACGCAGTGAGCGCACGCAGAATGACGTTGATTTCATCGGTAGCGGTGGTGGGTCGGTCGAGCACCTGCATGGCGCGATACTCCTCGAGCGTGTTACTTCGGCGCTGCCGTCCGCGGTTGGACGGCGAATTCATGGCGACGAAAAGGTGGAAGCGCAGTCAGGCAGAACCGTGCGAGCCGGGCTGCGAGCCGGACGCGCCGGGAAAGGCAGGCCACGCGGGTCGCGCACGCTGTCACGCGGGGGCAACCAGCCGGCGGCGCGTCTCGCCTGTGCGTGCGATTGTCCCATTACTTCGCGACGTTTGACAGGCGTGCTGCCGCACGGCGCTTGCATGTTCGTACAAGTTTGCGATGGCTACCAAAAGCGGTAATATTTCACGCAGTTGCAACGCCTTTGCGGAGGCTCCGATGCCCAGTTCACCTAAACGTTCGCACTCGATCACCAATGGGGCCCGCATCCTGGTCGTGGATGACGACAGTGACGGTGCCGAGGCCGCGGGAAAGCTGCTCGAAACCTTTGGCTGCAACGTGTCGCTCGTCGTATCGGCCGGCGAAGCGCTGGAGCGGATCGAAGACGGCGCCGACGTCGATCTCGTGTTTTCCGACGTCGTCATGCCCGACATCGATGGTCTCGAGTTCGCCGAGCGTCTGAATCAACTGCGGCCCGGTCTGCCCGTCATTTTTTGTACGGGCTATACGAGCGCGGTGGAGGCATTGACCGATTGCGGCGCGATGGCGCTGATGAAACCGTATTCAGCAGACGTGCTCGAGCGCATCGTTGCCGAGCGGCTGCATCTCGCGCGCGAAACAGCTGGCCGCGTGGCCGGCTGATCCTCGTTCGGAAGGTCAGCTGCCGCGTGGCTGGCTGATCCTCGTTCGAAAATCAGCTGCCGCGTGGCAGGCTGATCCTCGTTCGGGAGTATCCCCCGCCTGCCCCGTCGCGGGCTGGTCTGGGCGCGCGCGAATTCCGGGTCTCGATCCTTTCTAACGTGACGACACCGGCGCGCTTGGCTGCGCGGCGGGTCGCGACGCCGCTGCCGCCTCGCTTTCCAGCATGCGCAACTGCCAGACCGCCTTGTTGCCGCCGTGCAACAGCGGCAACAATGCGAGGCGGCCGGTCTTGCCGATGCTGCGTTCGAGATAGCGCATCTCGTCGAATTTCGCGCGCGTCGCATCGTCGATGATCGCGTCGAACCCGCTTTCGCGCATCATCAGGATGCCCTTTGCGCGTAGCGCGAGCTCGGTGTGCAGGCGCAAGTAGCAGAGCAGGTCGGCGACCACCGCACCTTTGAACCGATGCCTGATCGATGCCAGGTATCGACCCGCCGGTGAATCGGGGAAATGGCCCGATGTAATCGACTCCAGCATCGTCGTATCGGCGTCGAAGCCGTGACCGAGCCACTCGCCGACCGCGCGTTCGCTGCGCTGGAACACGAGCATCAGAAGCGGCGGCAGTACGACGATCACCGCGAGCGTCGACAACCGGGGCATCGCGTTCAGATGATTGAACGCGGAGTGCAGCATTACGGCCAATGCGTAACCGGGGATGTACGCGACCAACGCCGCCCGGCGCGCACGCTCGATCAACGTCAGACTGACGAGTGCGAAGAGAGCGGTCGTTCCGCCGTGCATAATCGCGGTGCCGAAGCCGCGCACGATCCATGTGCCAAGGCCGGCGTCAGGTACGAGATGCTGGTAGTAGATGTTTTCTACGATCGCGAAGCCGGTCCCGACGGCGAAACCGGCGATGGCCGCATCGACGAGGAAGCCGACGCGGTGCGCGCGGATCAGCGCGACGACGACGAGCGCCTTGCCCAGTTCCTCGGTCAGCGGTCCGACATAGCGGCTGAAACGCGTGAAGTCTAGAGCGACGACGTCGATCAGCCAGGCGTTCGCCACGTAACACGCGTAGGCGACGGCGACGCCGCCGGCCACGATCGCGAGCACAATGCGCAGCCGAATCAGCTTGTAGCTGTCGAGATAGAGTAGCGCTGCCAGAAAGGCAATCACCGGCAGCACGCCGACGATGACATTCAGCAGCAGATCGAGCGGCATGTGCACTTCGGCGCAGGAGGAATGAGTCGACTTCGGGGGTCCGTTGCCTTGGCCGGCCTCTGGAGCAAGCTCTCGACTTGTTCCTCCGACCCCGACGTTGCTACAGGATCTTGAGCGACAGCATCCACTCGCTGCCCACGCGCCGCGCATCACGAAAGCCGAGCGCAAATCCCGCCGACAACGTCATGTCGTACCAGTGCAGCACGCTGAATCGAAGGTCAACCTGTCCGCCGACACTCTGGTAATTCTCGCGCCGCGCGGAGTTCGTGACGTCGGTCCATAGCGCCGTCGCGAATACGGCCGGTCGCAGCCAGTGAAGGTAGAACGCCGGTGTGCCGCCGCGTTCGAAGATGACCGGCGGGAGGTTCCACTCCACCATCTCGCGAACGAAATTGAGTCCCGAGATCTCGTCGATCTCGAACCCCGGCATCGAATAGTATTCGCGATAACGCTTGATCGTTCCGCGATCGACGTAGTTGTTGCCGAAGCCGCCGAAATAGAAGTTTGCGACCGGATTGTCGCGGCGACCGGTTCCTATGCCGGCCGCACTCCGCAACCATAGCGATGAGTGCGCGATCGGCAACGGCACGCCGAAATCAAAGCTCCCGCGAATCTGCGCAGGCGTTTCGTCCCTGACGCGATTGCCCTTGACGACGACATCCCATGCAATGCCTTTTTCGTCATCGACCGCGCCTTGGGAACGGCGCGCGTCCGTGTAGTGCAATCCGATCTGCGCGGTCAGCAAGCGCGTGAACGGCGTGCCGATGTTCTGCGCATTCGGCAGCGTGTCGATCTTGTCGTAATACTCGAG
>JAICVH010000516.1 GCA_025935435.1 Burkholderiales bacterium | reverse complement strand
GACGTGCTCGAGATCGTCCACGTCGAGAAGCCGTGGGGCGTCATCGTGCAATTCGGCGGCCAGACGCCGCTCAAGCTTGCGCGCGATCTCGAACGCAACGGCGTGCCGATCATCGGCACGACGCCCGACATGATCGACGTCGCCGAAGATCGCGAGCGATTCCAGCAGATGCTCCACCGTGCTGCCCTTCGCCAGCCGCCGAACCGCACCGCACGCCCGGCAGCGGCCGCGATCGCCGCGGCGGAGGAGATCGGATATCCGCTCGTCGTGCGGCCATCGTACGTGCTCGGCGGACGCGCGATGGAAATCGTCCACGAGCCGCGCGATCTCGAGCGCTACATGAAGGAAGCGGTCCAGGTGTCGAACGACAGCCCGGTGCTGCTCGACCGGTTCCTGAACGATGCGATCGAAGTCGACGTGGACGCGGTGTCGGATGGTGTGGACGTGGTGATCGGCGGCATCATGGAACACATCGAGCAGGCCGGCGTGCATTCGGGAGATTCCGCGTGCTCGCTGCCGCCGTTCTCGCTGTCGAGCGAATTGCAGGCAGAGCTCCGGCGCCAGACGATCATCATGGCGCGCGAACTGCAGGTCGTCGGGCTGATGAACGTGCAGTTTGCGATCCAGCACGCGGATGGCGGTCCGGTTGTCTATGTGCTCGAAGTCAATCCGCGCGCGTCGCGCACCGTTCCCTACGTGTCCAAGGCGACAGGCCGCCCGCTCGCCAAGATCGCCGCGCGCTGCATGGTCGGTCGCACGCTTCGCGAGCAGCAGGTGATGGACGAAGTCAGGCCCCGCTACTTCTCGGTGAAGGAGGCGGTGTTTCCGTTCATCAAGTTTCCCGGCGTCGATACGATCCTCGGACCCGAAATGAAATCGACCGGCGAGGTCATGGGCGTCGGCGAAACGTTCGCGGAGGCGTTCCTGAAGAGCCAGGTCGCGGCGGGCGTGCGGCTGCCCGAGTCGGGCAACGTGTTCATCAGCCTGCGCAATGCAGACAAGGCGCCGTCGATCGAGACGGCCCGCAAGTTGCACCGGCTCGGCTACCAGATCGTGGCGACGCGCGGCACGGCTGCGGCACTTGCGGCCGCCGGCGTGCCGGTGACCGCCGTCAACAAGGTGGCGGAAGGCCGGCCGCACATCGTCGACATGATCGTGAACGGCGACATCGCGCTCGTGTTCAACACCGTCGAGGAAAAGCGCTCGGCGATTCACGACAGTTATGCGATCAGGCGCGCCGCGTTGACCGGCCAGGTGCCGACCTTCACGACGGTCGCGGGTGCGCGCGCAGCGGCCGCCGGCATGGAACATATGCGCGATCTGGTGCCGTATTCGATCCAGTCGCTGCACGCGACGCTTGCGCCGAACGCGTCTTAGCCCTGGCGTTGCCTGCGGCGCGCGCAGGCAACGCGCCCCGTTACCACTGGCGCCTGCGTCCTCGATTGCGTAGAATGACGGTTGCCGGCCGGATGCGCGTACCGCTTCCGGTCGTTCGCTTTTTGGTGATGCAAAATGATCAAAGTCCCCATGACGGTCGAGGGCGCCGAACGCCTGAAGGCCGAGTTGCAGCGTTTGAAGACGATCGAGCGACCGGCGATCATCCAGGCGCTCTCCGACGCGCGCTCCCAGGGCGACCTCTCGGAAAACGCGGATTACGACGCTGCGAAGGAACGGCAGGGCTTCATCGAAGGCCGCATCTCGGAGGTTGAATCGAAGCTCGCGCACGCGCAAATCATCGATCCGACCGCGATCGAGGCCGACGGTCGCGTCGTGTTCGGCTCGACCGTCGAAATCGAGGATCTCGCAAACGGCGAGCGAAAGTCGTATCAGATCGTGGGCGACGATGAGGCCGACATCAAGGCGAGCAAGATTTCGGTCAACTCGCCGATTGCCCGCGCGCTAATCGGCAAGACGGAAGGCGATACCGCCGACGTGCAGGCGCCGGGCGGCGTTCGCAGTTACGAGATCTGCAGCGTCACCTACGCCTGACCTTCGCTGACCCGAGCCGGAACTCTCATCGGCCCCAGCGCAGAGCCAGCGGCTCGACGCCCGCGGCGAGCTCGATCAGCGCCGCACGAGTTTGCGGATGCAGCGGTTCCAGAGGGTGCCGCACCGCATCGCAGCGAATCACGCCGCCTTCCTTCATCACCGCTTTCGCCGCGCGCAGCCCGCACTGCCGGTTCTCGTGGTTGATCAGCGGAAGAATCCGCGCGTACGCGGTGGCGGCCTCCGCGCGCCGTCCGGCCAGGTGATCGACGACGATCGGGCGGATCAGATCGGGTAACAATGCGCTCGGCATCGTGCCGGTTGCACCGGCGTCGAGATCGGCCATCAGCGTGATGCTCTCTTCACCGTCGAACGGCCCTTCGACCGCGCGGCTGCCGGCCTCGATCAGTGCGCGCAGCTTCGCTGCAGCACCCGGCACCTCGATCTTGAAATAGCGAACGGCGGGGACCTCGCGCGCGAGGCGCACGAGAAACGGCACCGACAACGCGACTCCGGACAGCGGCGCGTCCTGCACCATGATCGGCAACTGCGAAGCCTCGGCAATGCGCGCGAAGTGCTGCAGCATGCCGGCCTCGTCCGCGCGCAGACCGGTCCCGTGGTAGGGCGGCATCAGCATCAGCATCGACGCACCACACGCCTTGGCATGCCGTGCGCGTTCCGCGGCGATGCGCGTGCTGAAATGGCTGCACGTCACGATGACCGGAACGCGTGCGGCGACGTGTTCGAGGCAGAG
>JAICVH010000358.1 GCA_025935435.1 Burkholderiales bacterium | reverse complement strand
TACCGTTCGCCCCCACGCGCGCAACCACGTCGCCGCCGCTCTGAGTGTCGACTCGGTCGTTCGACCGATCATCGGTTCCCGTTCGATACGTGTTGTTGTTCGTCGCGGCGTGGTCGCAGAATGTGCAGCCACTTCCGGGTCGGAGGATCAACTGCGACTTGTTCCTCCGGCCCCGAAGCCGAATAACACGATTTTTGGGGGAGACGCACGATGAAAAGTGCACGGACGATCCGGCGCGCGGCGGCAGCCGCAGCCCTCGCGATGGTGGGTTTGTATTCGACAGCTTCTACAGCGAGCAACATGACGCTGACCGTGGACGGCATCGCCACTCCGATCGAGGTGCTCTCCTTCAAGGTCGGCGCGACCAACCCGATAACTATAGGTAACGGAGGCATTGGCGGCGGCAAGGTGGCTTACACGGAGTTTCTCGTCACCGCGCCAGAGTCTGCAGCGTCACCCCTGCAATTGCTGCGCGTCAACAATGGCCAGGGCGGTCGAACGGCGCGACTGCAGGTGCTATCGGCGAACGGCGTGCCGCCGATCTCCGAGTGGACCTTCGAAAACGTCTTTTTCACATCGTTGAGCGTGGAGAGCGGTGCGGCTGACCCCAAGGCAAAAACACCGAACACGTTCCTTCCGCCGCAGACGTCCTTTGGAATGGCGTTCATCAAATTCTGCTACCGGGTCTTCGGATCCAACGGCAGTGTGGCGCGCGAAACCTGCTGGGACCTCGCCCGCAATGCAACAGAATGATCTGACGTAGAAGACATGCGTGGCGCCGCGCTACCCCAGCGCATGCGACGGCGCCGCGCAGTCCCGGATACACTGCGAGAAGGTCGGCTCCACGCCGGCCATCCCCTTTAGTCGAACGCACTGCCGCGCAGTGAAAGGTTCTTGAGTGACGTCAGCGCGCTCTGACGCTTTCGTCCTGTTCGGCGCCACCGGCGATCTCGCCTACAAGAAGATCTTTCCTGCATTGCAGGCGATGATCCGCTCCGGCGAGGCGACCGTGCCGATCATCGGGATCGCCCGCGGTGGCGGAACGATCGAAACGCTGCGCGCGCGTGCGCGCGACAGCCTCGAGCACAACGGCGGCGTCGACGAACAGGCTTTTGCGAAGCTGTCGGCCCAACTCGCCTACGTGAACGGCGATTACAACGATCCCCGCACCTACGATACGCTGCGCGCGGCGCTTGGCACCGCAGCGCGTCCGCTGCACTATCTGGCGATTCCTCCCAGCATGTTCGCTCCCGTTGCGCAGGGTCTCGCCCGCGCCGGATGCGCAGACAACGCGCGCGTCATCGTCGAGAAACCATTTGGCCGCGACCTCGCGTCGGCGCTCGCGCTCAACGCCACGCTGCACGAGGTGTTCCCCGAGTCGGCGATCTTCCGCATCGATCATTACCTCGGCAAGGAAGCCGTCCAGAACCTCTTGTATTTCCGCTTCGCGAACGCGCTGCTCGAACCGATCTGGAATCGCAATTACGTTGAAAGCGTGCAGATCACGATGGCGGAAAGCTTCGGCGTGCTGGGCCGGGGCCGTTTCTACGAGGAAGTGGGTGCGATTCGCGATGTCGTGCAGAACCATCTGCTGCAAGTCATCGCACTGCTCGCGATGGATGCTCCTGCGGCGCAGGATGCCGAAACGATGCAGGCGGAGAAGCTGCGACTGTTTCGCGCGATGCGTCCGCTCGATCCGGCAGACGTCGTGCGCGGCCAGTACGTCGGTTACCGCGACGAGCCCGGTGTCGCAGCCGATTCAGCTATCGAGACGTTCGTCGCGCTGCGTCTGCGCATCGACACATGGCGCTGGAAAGGTGTGCCGTTCTACATCCGTGCCGGGAAGCGCCTGCCGATTACCGCGACCGAAGTCGTCGTCGATTTGAAGCGTCCGCCGCTGACGATTTTCGACGACGTGCCGGCGTCGATGTCGAATTACTTTCGCTTTCGCCTGAGCCCGGAGGTGCTGATCTCGGCCGGCGTGCGCGTGAAGGCGGCCGGCGACGTGATGCGCGGGCAGCCGGTGGAGCTCGTCGCGCGGCACCAGCCGGCGAACGAGAAATCACCGTACGAGCGATTGCTCGCGGCGGCCATGCGCGGCGACGCATCGCTCTTCACCCATGACTCGGCAGTCGAAGCCGCGTGGCGCGTCGTCGATCCGGTGCTGAGCATGCACGTACCGCCCACGCCGTACGCGGCGGGAACATGGGGACCTGCGGACGCAACGCGCATGTTCACCGGCGACGGAGGTTGGCACGACCCGGAAGCGGAGATGAGCGCGCCCTGCTGAGACGCCGGAAGCGTCGGGTGGGACTGCACCTTTACGCGCCATTCACCGTGCCATTCGCGCGAAATCGATGAATCCGCGCGATGCATCGGTGCGGACGAGCTTCACACGCACCGCATCGCCGACGTCGAGCCCTTCGAATCCCTGGACGACGCGCCCTTCTACCGTCGGATGCGCGATGCGCACCCACGTTCCCTTCGCCGAGGCGCCGGTCACGATGGCGTCGAATTGCGCGCCGATTCTGTGCGCGAGCAGCAGCGCTGCCGCGGACTTCTGCACTTGGCGCTCGACCTTGGTGGCGTTGTCCTCCTGTTCGGTACAGTGCGCCGCGAGCACGCGCAACTCGTCGTCCCCATACGGCGCCGCGCGCCCGGCGAGCGCCGCCTTGAGCAATCGCTGCGCAATCAGGTCGGGAAAGCGACGATTCGGCGCCGTCGAATGCGAGTAGTCCTTGACCGCGAGTCCGAAATGCCCTTCCGCGCGACCGCCCGGCAATTCGACCGCGTATTCACCAGACCCCAGCAGCTTGACGACGGTGAGCGAGAGGTCCGCGAAGCGTGTCGGATCCGACGTGCGCTGCTCTCTCAGGAACGCGTCGAGTGCGACGGCGTCCGGTTTTGCAGGCAGCGCGTGGCCGAGGCTCAGCGCCAGATCGACGATGCGCTGCCAGCGTTCCGGCGACTGAAGCACGCGCCGTAGCGACGGGAATCCGTTGCGTCCGAGGAACGTCGCGGTCGCGACGTTGGCGGCGATCATGAAGTTCTCGATCAGCTCCTTCGCGCGGTTCTTGGTGTCGGGTCGGAGGTCCGCAAGCGCGCCTTCCTCGAATACGGGTCGAACCTCGAGCGTCTCCAGCGTAAGCGCGCCCTTTTCGATTCGTGATCGCTTGAGGCGCTGCGCCACGGCGTCTTGCGCTTGCAACTGCGCATCGAGGCCCGGCACGGCGGCCAGGCGAGGCGGCGGAGCTCCGACCCCATCGAGCCACGCGGCAACGGCGTTGTACGCGAGCTTCGCGTGATTGCGGACCGCAGCGCGGTATACGTCGCTCGCTTGCACGTCACCTGCATCGTTCACCGTCATGTCCACGACGATCGCCAATCGATCGTCGCCTTCGCCGAGCGAGGTCAGATTCGTGGACAACTTCTCGGGCAGCATCGGAAAAATGCCGGCCGCGGTGTAGACCGAGGTCGTGTTGGTACCGGCGTGAGTGTCGATCGCGGAACCGATTGTGACCAGTGCGTCCACGTCCGCGATGGCGACCAGAATATTCGCGTCGCGTCCGTTCTCGCGCGCAACGGTGAGTTGATCCAGATCGCGCGAATCGTCGTTGTCGATCGAGCACCAGGGAAGCTGCCGCAGATCGCGGATGTCGGCGCCC
>JAICVH010000722.1 GCA_025935435.1 Burkholderiales bacterium | reverse complement strand
GCTTGCGGCACGGCCTGAAGTGTGTGAGGTCCTCTATCCGGCGCTGAGCGGCGCGCGCGGCCACCCATTGTGGAAGCGCGATTTTCGCCACGCGTCGGGATTGTTCGGCGTCGTGTTGCGGCCGGTCGACGGCGAAGCACTTGCGCGCATGCTCGACGGCATGCGCCTGTTCGGCATGGGGTGGAGCTGGGGCGGCTACGAGAGCCTGATCCTGCCGACGTGGCCCGCGCTTTCGCGCACGGCGACCGCATGCAATTTCGGCGGTCCGACGCTCCGCTTGCATGTGGGACTCGAAGACCCGGGGGACCTAATCGCGGACCTCGAGCAGGGCTTCGCGCGGCTCGGCGACGCCATTGCGAGCTGAACATTAGGGCCTGTTACAGGCCCTAGAGCGAATTGATCGCGTGCCCGCCGTCGACGACGATCGTCGCGCCGGTCATGTACGAGCCGGCATCCGACGCCAGCAGCAACAACGCGCCGTCGAGTTCACCCGGCGTTCCAATCCGGCGTTGCGGAATGCGCTTGATCATGGCGGCACCCGCGTCGCTCGCAAAGAACTCGCGGTTCATCGCCGTCTCGACGTAGCCCGGCGCAAGGGCGTTCACGCGAATCCGATGGCGCGCGAGTTCGAGCGCCATCGCTCTTGTCAGGTGTAGCACCGCAGCTTTTGACGCGGCGTACGCCGGCACCTGCGAAGAAACGCGCAATCCCAACACCGACCCGATGTTGATGATGCTGCCGCCGCGCGCGTGCGCGACCATGTGCCGGGCGGCGGCCTGGGCGACGCGCCAGGCGCCATCGAGGTTCACATCGATAACACGTCGCCAATCGTCCTCCGTCTGGTCGACGAGCGGCTTCGTCACGGCGATACCGGCATTGTTGACGACGACGGTGATCGGGCCGAGCGCCGCGCTCGCTGCATCGAACGCCGCGGTGACGCTCGCCGCCTGGGTGACGTCGAGCGCGACGCATTCGACACTCCCACCTTCGGCGTGAATCGCGTCACGCACGGCGTCGAGCGATCCAACGCGCCGGGCAGCAAGGGCGACGCACGCCCCCGCACGGGCGAGCGTCTGCGCGAAGTGGCGGCCGAGACCGCCATTCGCGCCGGTGACGAGTGCGTTATGACCGTGCAACGTGAGGTCCACCGCTGCCTCCTCACCAAACGTACGCAGCGATCACGGCGTCGGCCGCAATGCCTTGGGATTGGAAATTGCGACCCATGTGCGGGTCGCCTCGAGCAGCGCCGCAGAAAGCGCTGCGGCGAGCGATGGCGTGTCGAACCTGCCCTCGCGGATGGCGGCCTTCATCGCGTGACGCAACGTCGACAGTCGCTCGGCCGTACCCGCGGACACGTCATCGCGCGTGCCGTCGATGCTTGCGAGAAGGCGCAGAAGCTGCGCGGCCTCGTCGTTGGCGGCCACGGCGCCTTGCTCGGCTTCGCGCGATGCGATCGCCATCGCATTGGCGATCATCAGCGCCACGTACCGGCGATCCGCCGGGAGCGCCGGCAAGACGTCGCGCAAAAGGCTCTCGCGCGCGATCGCAATGAGATCGTCGGCGTCCGAAATGTCGGTCATCGGTCGACCCCGGTCATCAGTCGCAGTGCTTCGTGTTCGAGCTCATGCACGATGCGGCCGGTGAGCGCGAGTTCGAGCGACCGCTCGCCGCCGCTCGTATGACGGCGCGCCTGCTGCAAG
>JAICVH010000500.1 GCA_025935435.1 Burkholderiales bacterium | reverse complement strand
GGCCGAGGCGATCAGGTAGCGCACGATCTCGGACGTTCCGCCGACGATCGGCAGCGCGCGCGCGTCGCGATAGATCTGCTCGGCGCGGCCGTATTCCTTCGTGAGCCCGTCACCGCCGAGGATCTGTACGGTGCGGTCGGCGCAGAACGTCGCCGTCTCGGTCGCCACGAGCTTGGCCATCGCGGCGGGCTTCATCAGGTCGCGCGGCGCGGTGCCCGCATCGTAGAGCTTCGCCGCGCGATAGGTCAGCAACTCCGCGGCGTCGATGCGCCAGCTCATTTCGGCGATGTCGTTCCAGATCAGCTCTTTCGCGCCAAGCTTTGCGCCGAACGCCTCGCGCCGCTGGGCGTGCGCAGTTGCAATATCGAACGCGCTGCGCGCGACGCCGAGGCCGGAGCCGCCGAGGATGATCCGCTCGAAGTTGAACATCTCGCGCATGATGCGCATGCCGCCATCGCGGGTACCCAGCAGATGATCGGCGGGCACGCGGCAATCGTCGAAAGCGACCTCGCCGACGACGCAACCGCGGCGCCCCATGAACGTGTAACGGCGCGGGAAACTGAGCCCCGGCGTTCCGCTCGGCACGATCACGGCGCTCAGTCCGTGACCGGGTACCGCGGTGGCGTCGGTTACGCCATAGACGATATACGTATCCGCGACGCCGGCATTCGAGATGTAGCGCTTGCGTCCGTTGACGATCCACTGATCGCGGCCGGCGGCGAATTCGATCCGTGTCGTCAACCGCGACGTGTCCGATCCCGCGCCGTGCTCGGTCACGCAGATCGCGCCGACGATGCGCCCGTCGATGAGCCCGGGCAGGTAGCGCTCGCGTACCGCATCGCGTGCGTGCCGGTGAAGCGGATACGCGCAGGAGAGCGCAGTCGCGATCGTCGTTTCGAACGCATAACTGAGCGCACTCGATTCTTCCGACAGGATCGTCGCGTGCGTGAGACCCGGCCTAGCGACCGATCCGCGATAGAGCTCGGGAAACATCAGCCGCAGGTAGCCGGCCTCGCCGAGCGCTGCGACGACCGACCTGACGGCGTTCCAGTCGTCGCGCTCTTCGATCGCGGCGGCCCGGGGTGCCAGCTCGCGCACGAGGAACGCGCGCACTTCGTCGCGAAACGCCCGGTCTTCGGCATCGAGCAGGAAATCACGCATGGGGTCGAAAGTAGGGTCAGACTCGACTTTTGGACTGCTGCCCGGAATTTGTCGACCTTTGCGCAAAAGTCGAGTCTGACCCTACTTTGTTGTGCAGAATGCGGTCGATTTCGCGTTGCACGAGCGGCAGATTCGCATCGCGGACCGTGGGCAAGCGATAACGCGCGCGACGAACCGCCGCAAAATCGACGCGCGCGTGCACCAGCGCTTCCTCGGCGCCGGCGGCGACCGCAAGCGTCTGTCCGAACGGATCGAGGATGCGCGAGCCGCCCCAGAACGTCAGATCGCCTTCGACGCCGACGCGGTTGGCCATCGCCACCGGCAGCCCGTACGTCAACGCGTAAAAGCGCAGGTTGAGGTCCCAGCCACCCGGATTGTCGAAGTCGGCGCCCACCGCTTCGAGCGCCGAGCTGACCGGTGCAAGCAGCAGCGTTGCACCCTGCACCGCCGCCAGATGAACGAGCGCGGGGTTCCACATGTCCGCGCAGATCAGCACGCTCGCGCACCAGGGCGGCGTCACGTCGAACACATCGATCCGCCCGCCGCCTGCGAAGTGCTTGCCGTCGTCGAGCCGCCCGTACGTGGCGAGGTTCACCTTGCGATGCACGGCAACGACGGCGCCCTGGTGCACGGCGATCGCGGCGTTGTAGAACTGAGCAGCCGGCGCTTCCTCGATCAGCCCGAACACCGCATACATCGAGCCGCAGGCGCGGGCGATCGTTGCCACGCGTTCGTCGTCGGGCGCCAGCGCGAGCCGGAGCGTATCGGAACCCGCGGCATGGCCGGTGAGCGACAGTTCCGGAAAGACGAGCACCTCGACGCCCGCGGCGCGCGCAGCGTCGATGACGTCGAGATGCTTGCGGTGGTTCGCATCGAGATCGCCAAGCGTCGAGGTCGTCTGGGCGACACCGACGCAGAGCGCGCTCGACATTCGCGACGTGGAGGTCAGACGAGCCCCTGCTCCTTGAGGAACGTGCGCGCCACGTCTTCGACCGTCTTCTTGTCGACGTCGACGCTGGCGTTGAGGCGCGCCATCGTGGCGTCATCGAGCTTGGCCGACAGCGCGTTCAGATATTCGGCCAGCTTCGGGTTGGCGTCGAGCACCTGCTTGCGTACGACCGGCGTCAATGCGTAGTTGGGGAAGAAACCCTTGTCGTCCTTCAACACGACGAAGTTGAATGCGGGCACGCGACCGTCGGTCGCGAACACCAGCCCGACGTCGACCTGTTTCTCCTTCAGCGCCTGGTAGACGAGGCCCGTGTCCATCCGCTTGACGCTTTCACGCGGGAACTCGAACCCGTACCGCTCCTCCAGCGGCTTCAGTCCATCGGGCCGTGCGTAGAACTCCGCATTGCTCGCGAGCGTGAGCTTGGCGCCGCCCTTCACTTTGGCGGCGAGGTCGCTGATCGACGCGATGCCGAGCTTCTTCGCTTCGTCCTGATTCATCGCCAGCGAATACGTGTTGTTCGCTTTCGAGGGATTCAGCCAGACGAGTCCCTTGGCCGCGTCGAGCTCCTTGACCTTCGCATACGTATCGGCGGGCGAGAGCCGATCGGTGATCTTGTTGTACGTGATCAGCGACGTGCCCGTGTATTCCCAGTACACGTCGATCTGGCCGCTCTCCTGCGCCTGCCGCAATACGGCGCTGCCCATGCCGGCCTTGACGTCCGGCTTGAAGCCCTTCGCCTGCAG
>JAICVH010000572.1 GCA_025935435.1 Burkholderiales bacterium | reverse complement strand
CAGCTCAAGGTCGCGCAGACGTGGACGGCCCCGATCGAGCGCAATGCCTACGAGTGGGCGTGGATCGAGTTCGCCGCGCAGCACTGCCCCGCTAGCGTGCCGGCACCGATCGCTGCCGATGCGCAGCAGGCAATTTTTGCGATGGAATTTCTGCCGCCCGCCGATTATCCGGTCTGGAAACGCGTGCTGTTCGACGGTGTTGCGCACGCCGAGACCGCGTCACGCGTCGCGACGATCCTCGCGCACCTGCATGCCGCGAGCGCGCATGACGCCTCGCTCGCAGCGCGGTTCCGATCCGATGCGATTTTTCATGCGATCCGGCTCGAACCCTACCTGCTTGCGACCGCCGCGCGACACGCGGACGTGGCAGCGCGCCTGCGCGCACTAGCGCAGCGGACGGCTGCCACGCACATCGCGCTCGTGCACGGCGATGTCAGTCCCAAGAACATCCTGCTCGGACCGCGCGGACCGGTATTCCTCGACGCGGAATGCGCGTGGTACGGCGATCCGGCGTTCGATGCGGCGTTCTGCCTCAACCATTTCCTGCTGAAATGCGTCGCGCGGCCGCAGTTCGCGCGCGGTTATCTCGAGTGCCATGACGCGTTTGCCGGTGCGTACCTCGCCGGCGTGACGTGGGAATCGCGCCAAGACATCGAAGCGCGCATTGCGAGCCTCGTTCCGGCGCTCCTGCTTGCGCGCGTGGATGGAAAGTCCCCGGTGGAGTACCTCACCGAGGAAAGCGACAAGGCGTGGATACGATCGGCCGCGCGGCCGCTGCTTGCGGCGCCGCCGGCCAACCTTCTGCAGATCACACGAAGGTGGCGTCAGTGGTACCCGACGTCCGACGTCACCTTGCCGCGGAACACGTAATACGACCACCCGATGTACATGAAGATGATCGGCAGCAGGAACAGCGTCCCGATCAGCAGGAACATCTGCGTCGATGGCACCGCCGCGGCATCCCACAGCGTGATCGCGTACGGCACGACGTATGGGAACAGACTGATTCCGAGCCCGAGATAGCACATTGCGAACAGGCCCATTGCACCGATGAACGGTAGGTAGTCGGCATCGCGGCGGAGCGCACGCCACGTCGTCCATGCGATCGCCCCGGTCACGACCGGCACCACGGCCAGATAGTAGATGTTCGGCGTGCTGAACCAGCGCGCGGCGATTTGCGCATGCAGAAACGGCGTCCATACGCTGACCATGACGATGAACGCGAGGACGCCCACCAGTGCAACGATCGCCCGCACGCGCGCCCATCGCTGCAGCTCGCCTTCGGTTTTCATCACGAGCCACGTCGCGCCGAGCAGCGCGTAGCCGAAGAGCAGGCCGACGCCGGTCGCCAGCGGAAATGGCCGCAGCCAGTCGAAGCTGGTGCCGGAGAACGCGCGTCCCGTCACCGTGAACCCTTCGACGTACATGCCGAGCACGACGCCCTGGAAGAATGTGGCGATCGTCGATCCGGCAAAAAACGAGAGGTCCCAATGATGCCGGTGACTCGTCTTCTTCAATCGAAACTCGAACGCGACGCCGCGAAAGATCAGGCCGAGCAGCATCAGCAGCAATGGAAAATAAACGGCCGGAATGACGATCGCGAAGGCAAGCGGAAACGCCGCGAGCAGACCCATGCCGCCGAGGATCAGCCACGTTTCGTTGCCGTCCCAGATCGGCGCAATGGTGTTCATCATCAGCGTGCGCGCGTCGTCGCCCGGAGCCATCGGCGCGAGGATGCCGATGCCGAGGTCGAAGCCGTCGAGCAGGACGTACATGAATACCGCGACGGCGAGGATCACCGTCCAGACCGGGACGAGATCGAGATGCATGCGGCGTCAGGAATGCGCCTGCGCGCCGGACAGCGGTCGCGCGGGGCGTTCGTCGAGCGACGGTTCGCGCATCTCGACGTGCTCCGGCGGGCCCGCGCGCGCGAGTCGCGCCATGTAGAAGATCCCGGCCCCGAAGACGATCAGATATACGATGACGTACAGCACGATCGATGCGAGCACGTCGGAACCGGTAAGCGATGGCGACACCGCGTCGCGCGTGCGCATCAGGCCATAGACGACCCATGGCTGCCGTCCGACTTCGGTGACCGTCCAGCCCGCCAGGACAGCGATGAAACCGGCCGGCAGCATCACGACACAGGCGGTCTGGTACGCGCGCGTCGTGTACAGGCGGCCGCGCCAGCGAAGCCACAATCCCCACAACGCCATCGACAGCATCAGGATTCCGATGCCGACCATGATCCGAAACGCGTAAAACACGGGCGCGACCGGCGGACGATCGGCGCGCGGCGCTTCCTTGAGCCCCTTGATGACGGCGTCGGTCGAGTGTGCGAGATACACACTGGCGAGCGCGGGAATCGACACTTCCGCGTGGTTGCGCTCCGCCTCTTCATCGGGGATGGCAAAGAGCACGGCAGGTGCGCGCGCCTGCGTATCCCACAGGCCCTCCATCGCGGCGAGCT
>JAICVH010000675.1 GCA_025935435.1 Burkholderiales bacterium | reverse complement strand
CGACGGACCGCGCAGGCACGCATCGACGAGCCGATCGACAACGTCGCGCGGTCCACGGAACAACGCCTCGACCGAGCCATCGCGACGATTGCGCACCCAACCGCTCACGTGCGCCCGCTCCGCGGCGCGCAGCGTCCAGTCGCGATAGCCAACTCCTTGCACGACGCCGCGGATTCGCACGAGCACGCTGCGTGCCGCCGCAGTCGTCCATCGTGCATGCATCGCAAGCGCGGCTACCGACTTTGCATCCGTCAGGCGATCGTCGTCCTGCGCGGCCAGAAGCTCCTCAGCGTTGCGCTCGAGAATGTCGAGGAATTCCCCGTGGTCGAGTGTTGCGCCGACGTGCGTCAGACGCTCCGCGGCGTAGATCTCGATCGCCTCGGTCGAATACGAAATGCCCGGGTGCACGATGCCGAGTCGCGTCCAATGCCGCGCCGTATAGCCCGCTTCCTCCGCAAGTTCTCGCACCGCCGTTTCCAGCGGAGCTTCACCGCGATCGATCTTGCCCGCCGGAAATTCGAGGAATGCGCGGTTGTGCGGATAACGGAACTGGCGCTCGACGATGAAACGGCCATCGTCGCGGACGGGAATCACCAGCACCGCACCGGGATGCACGATGTATTCGCGCACGGCCTCGTGGCCATCGGGAAGACGAGCGCGATCACGCCGTACGTCGAGCAGCACGCCGTCGAAAACCCGCTCGCCCCCCAATCGCGTTTCGATCAGCGCTCGGTCGGCAGCATCGCCCTGAAACGGCGGTCGCGGATCGTCGGTGCTCATTCGAGCCAATCGCGCGCGGGCAGAAAATCGGTTTCGAGCGCAGCCTCGGGACTGCCCGGCTCCGGCGTCCATTCGTAGCGCCACTTCGCGACCGGTGGCATCGACAGCAGGATCGCCTCGGTGCGCCCGTTCGACTGCAGACCGAACAACGTCCCGCGATCCCAAACGAGGTTGAACTCGACGTAACGCCCGCGACGGTACGCCTGGAAATCGCGTTCGCGCTCACCGTAACGAATCGCGTGCCGCCGCTGCAGGATCGGCAGATAGGCGTCCAGAAAATGATCGCCGACGCTTCGCGTCACGGCAAAGGCCCGCGCGAAGCCGCCTTCGTCGAAGTCGTCGTAGAAGATGCCGCCGATGCCGCGAGCCTCCTGTCGGTGCTTGAGAAAAAAATAACGGTCGCAGTTCTCCTTGAACCGCGGATACAGCTCGTGACCGAATGGCGCCAGCGCATCGCGGCAAACGGTGTGGAAATGCCGGGCATCGTCGGAAAACCCGTACACGGGCGTCAGGTCCATGCCGCCGCCGAACCACCATGCCGGCGTGCCGTCGCGTTCGGGCGCATCCAACTTCGGCGCCGTTGCAAAGTGCCGGACGTTCAAATGCACGGTCGGTGCGTACGGGTTGCGCGGGTGCAGCACCAACGACACGCCGAGCGCCTCCCACGCACGTCCGGCGAGTTCGGAGCGATACATCGTGGCTGACCGCGGAAGCTCGCTGCCCGTCACGTGCGAGAACAGAACGCCCGCGCGCTCGAGCACGCTGCCGTTTTCGAGCGACATCGAGATGCCGCCACCGCCGGCCGCGCGCCGCCAGTCGTCACGCCGGAACGCGGCACGCTCGACCTGCTCGAGCGCCGCCACGATGTTCGCCTGCAGTTCGAGCATCCACGCACGGATGACGTCGATCGAATCAGGCGGCATCGCGACAGGCGTCACGTGCGTCGTGCGAGACCGCGGTGGCCGATGTCGGTTCGGTATTGCATCCCATCGAACCGGATCATCGACACTGCCGCGTACGCTGCGCGTTGCGCCTGCCGCAGCGAATCACCGAGCGCGGTCACGCCAAGCACGCGCCCACCGCTGACGATGACCCGCCCT
>JAICVH010000706.1 GCA_025935435.1 Burkholderiales bacterium | reverse complement strand
GAAACGGTCAGGCGACCACGACCTCGTCCGTGCGCGTGTCGTTATGGTTGTCGGTCCACGTGATCTTGACCTTGTCACCCTTTGCACCGCCCTTGAACTTGAACGACAGGAACGGGTTCTTCGCGACGGCGGGCCCCCATTGCGCGGCGAGCACCACCTTGTCGTTGTGCGTCACGCTCACGTTCTGGATGAACCACGCGGGAATCGTCTTGCCCTGCGAATCCTTGCGCTGGCCCGTTTCCATCTCGTGATTCATCAGCACTTTCACCTCGGTCGAATCGCCCATCGCGTTCGCCCGGATTTTCATCGGATCTGCCATCGAATGCTCCTTCGCCGCTGTCGTTGGATAGGACGGATCAGCCGCCGCAGCCGCCGAGCGTGACCTTGATTTCCTTCGACGCTACGTAGTACTTGCCGTCCGCCTTCACGAGTGCGAAGACGTTCGACGTCTGCCCCATCTTGATGCGAGTCGACAGCGACGGCTCGGTACCGGCGGGAATGTCGAACACGGCCGCCAGCATGTTGGGATTCTTCTCGACCAGGATGGCAATCGACTCGGTCTTCGGCACCGCGCTGGTGATGCCGATCGGCACGACGGCACCGTTCTCGGCGATGTCGGGCGTCGAGAAGAACGTGATGTCCTTGCTTTGCGCTGGCGCGCCGCCGCCGAGCGCCTTCATCGTTTCGTCCATCGACTTGGTTTCGAACGCATTCTTGTTCCAGGCGTCCGCGGCCGCCGCTGTTCCGGGTTTGATCCATCCGGCGGCAGCGAGCAACGCAAACAGCGTGATTCCGCCGCCACCCTTCAGTGCCTGCCTGCGCGTCGTATCCATTACGCTCTCCAATGCCGCTGAACCCGTTATTGTAATCGGTCGAGAATCCAGCCGATGATCGTGCGGAGATCGCGTTCGGCGACCGCCTGCGGGGGCATCGGCACGCCGCCCCAGGCGCCGCCCCCACCCTGCTGAACTTTGCGGACGAGCCGGTTGGCGGCGTTCGCGTCGGCGTGGTAACGCCGTGCGACATCTTTGAACGCCGGCCCCACGACGGCGTTATCGACACCGTGACACGCCATGCAGCCCGCACGCGCGGCGATCGCCCCCGGATTTCCTGTATCTGACGTGCCCGGCACCGCGGCCGTACCGAGACGGCGCGTCTGCTCGGCAAGATCACCGTGCGAATCGCGCGCATAGTCGGGGATTCGCGACCCGAGGCGCACGTCGTGCGTGCAATCGTTCATGCATGCCGTCGCGTGCGTGTCGGGTTTGCCGTCGCGACGCATGAAGCCGTGCTGCGTCGTGAAACCGTCCCGGTTGGGCATCTTCAGCGCAACGAGCGATCGCCGATCGAGTACCGTGTCTCCCGGTACGATGTCGTTGAGATTCAGCACGTACGCCGTCAGCGCGTAAACCTCGTCGTTGCTCAACGACTTCGGCGCATTGAACGGCATCGCGCGCCGGATGTAATCGAAGAGCGTCGTCGCGTAGTTCAGCTTGCTGCCCGTCGTGCGGATCGGCTGGTCCGACGCAAGCGTGCCGACGCCGCCGGCGATCGGCATGTAGTCGTTGCTTTCACCGAACGTGCCGTGACACGACGCGCATTTTTCGTCATAGATGCGCTGACCGTCCGCGACGCTCCCGCGGCCGTCGGGCAGACCGGTGCCGTCGGGACGCACGTCGATGTCCCACCCGTTGACTTCCGCCGCCGTCGGCGCCCTTCCGAAGCCGTAACGCATGGTCGTGTCGGCGGCGTGGGCCG
>JAICVH010000613.1 GCA_025935435.1 Burkholderiales bacterium | reverse complement strand
GCCGCACTCACTAGGCGACGCGACAACTATGATGGCATAGGCGGAGGTACGACCTGTTACCTATGTGTCCGGTACGGACCCAGTGGAGATTGGTGCCGGTAGAGGGAGTCGAACCCCCGACCTTCGCATTACGAATGCGCTGCTCTACCAACTGAGCTACACCGGCACGAAGCCGATAATTATAGCGAACTTGCTGGGTGCTTCGACCGCCGCGATGCGGGCGTTTCGCACCGAACGCTAACGAATCACGCGCGGCCGTTTCACGTAAACGCCAACGTCCGCCACAGTGTCGACGCGCCATTCCACATGATCTGCACGCCGATGCAAAGCAGGATGAACGCGGAAAGCCGCAGCAGCACCGCCGTTCCGGTCGGACCGAGCCTTCGGATGATGCGATCGGCGTAACGCAGCGATACGAACACGGCGATCGCCACCAGCAGCATGCTGACGATGTGCGCCGCCGAATTGACGATCAGCGACCGTACGCTTTGCGATTGGTTGGCGCCGATCGTGATCGCGACCGAAATCGAACCCGGCCCCACGATCAGCGGCATCGTCAGCGGATAGAACGCGCGCGTGCGCACGTCCGGACGCGACAGCGGCTTGGCGGTGTCGTGCACCCACTCGATCGGTTCGTCGGGTTGGTGCAGCAGCGACCACGCGAGCGAACAGACGACGAGCCCGCCGGCGAGCTGGACGATCGGCACCGACAAGTCGAAGAAATCGAGGACGTATGCGCCGATCAGCAACGATGCCAGCAACAGCACGAAGCAGTTGATCGCGACACGCCGCGCGAGATCGGCGTGTTCGGTCGGCGTGAGATCCACCGTCTTGGCGAGATAAACCGGCGCTGCGCCGAGCGGATTGACGATCGGCAGCAGCGCGGCCAACGAAAGCAGCATCGATTCGATGAACTGGCGGAGATCTTCGGTGATCACGATTGTCGTTATTGGATGAAAGGCGGGCGGCCGCGATTCTGGCACAACGACGTCGCGAGCCGATCCGCATAGAATGTCCGATGCCGCTGTGTCATCACGCGGCGTGGCTCGAACGAAACGGCGTCGGCACTTGGCGACCACGCGAACGCTCTTTGGCTTTCATGCGGTGACGGCACGCCTGCGCCAGCGCGCAAGTGCGGTCGAAGCGATCTATGTCGACGCAGCGCGAAACGACGCGCGGGCGCGCGACCTCGCAGCGCGGGCGCGCGCGGCCGGGATCGCCGTGCATGCGGTCGATGCGGCGCGCCTCGCCGCCCTCGCGGGTCACGGTTCACATCAGGGCGTCGTTGCGATCGTCGATGCGCAGCGTCCGTACGTGACGCTCGACGACGTATTCGCAGAGCTCGCCGAACCCGCGCTGCTACTCCTGCTCGACGGCGTGACCGACCCGCACAACCTCGGTGCGTGCCTGCGTAACGCGGACGCGTTCGGCGCACAGGCGGTCATCGTCCCCAAGGACCGCGCGGTCGGTCTCAACGCAACCGTGGCGAAGGCGGCGAGTGGCGCCGCCGAGACCGTCCCGTTGATCGCCGTTACCAACCTTGCGCGCACGCTTGGCGACTTGAAGCAGCGGGGCGTGTGGGTCCTCGGTGCGGACGAGCGCGGTGAAAGCCTCCACGATGCAGACCTAGGCGGCCCGGTCGCGTGGGTGTTCGGCGCCGAAGGTCAAGGCCTGCGCAGGCTTACCCGCGAGAGCTGCGATCGCCTGATCGCCATCCCGTTAAGCGGTGCCGTCGAGAGCCTGAACGTGTCGGTGGCGGCGGGAATCTGCCTGTACGCGACGCGCGCCGCACGCGCCCGGGCCATTGCCGCCGGCAACGCGGTCGGCTAGCATGCGCTCGCCGTGGCGCGCTCGCCAACGTTCACCCGAGGTGTCCCATGAAGAACGCTCGTCATATTCAGCCCAGCATTGCGGCCGCCGTTGCGCTCGCGCTGGCTGCGCTTGTCACTGGACCGGCCCTCGCGAAGGGCACGCTCGTCTATTGCTCGGAGGGCAGCCCCGAAGGATTCCAGCCGCAATTCTTCAGCACCGGCACCACGTTCGATGCGGTGTCGGTGCCGATGTTCAATCGCCTCGTCGAATTCGAGATCGGTACGACGAACATCGTCCCGGCGCTTGCGGAATCGTGGACGGTCTCCCCCGATGGCAAGACGTACACGTTCAAGCTGCGCAAGGGCGTCAAATTC
>JAICVH010000239.1 GCA_025935435.1 Burkholderiales bacterium | reverse complement strand
GCCGGATCCCGCGCCAAGTTCCAGTATTTCGCGCCGGCCGGACGCGTCGAAGATGCGCTCGATTTGCCGTGCAAGCGCTGCACCGTAAAGGGGCGTAAGTTCGGGACCCGTGACGAAATCGCCGTCCGCACCGAACTTGCGCGTCCCCGCGACGTAGTACCCAAGCGCGGGCGCGTACAGCGCGAGCTCGATGTAGCGCGCGAGCGAGATGAAGCCGCCGCTTTGCGCAATGTCGTCGCGGATATGCGAGACGACGCGCGCACTGTGCGTTCGCGCATCGGCATCCGGGAGCGGCAGCGAAGGATCGAGGTGTTGCAACGGGTGCTCGCGTGCGTTCGCAGGCGTCGCTCGACTGTGCTAGATTGGCCTTCGCACTGGCTGCAACACGACGACGCCGGGCCACGCTGGCCGGTCCGGCACTGGCTGGCGACGGAATTTACCAGTCGAGGCCATCCAAACGACCGGCGGACTTCGCGAAGGGCGCGCGTTGGAAGGCAGGATCGTCTTGATCACCGGCGGGGCGAAGCGCGTAGGCGCCGCGATCTGCCGCCGGCTGCACAAGGCGGGCGCGTCGATCATGCTGCATTATCGTGCGTCGGCGGGCGAAGCCCGACTGCTGCAGGCCGAACTCAATCACGTGCGCGCGCAATCGGTTGCGCTGATCCAGGCGGACCTCCTCGACGTCGGCAAGCTGCCGTCGCTCGTCGAGCAGACGGTGCAGACGTTCGGTCGCCTCGACGCGCTCGTCAATAACGCGTCGACGTTTTACCAGACGTCGCTCGGCGAGATCGAAGTGACCGACTGGAACGACCTGATCGGCACCAATCTCCAGGCGCCGCTGTTTCTGGCGCAGGCGGCGGCGCCGGCGCTGCGCAAGACGCAGGGGTCGATCGTCAACATCACCGACATCCACGCCGACCGTCCGCTCAAGAGCTACGTCGTCTATTCGGTCGCCAAGGCGGGGCTCGTCGGGTTGACCCGATCACTCGCGCGGGAGCTCGCACCGGACGTGCGCGTCAATGCTGTCGCACCGGGGCCGATCCTGTGGCCCGACGAAGAAGTGTTCGACGAACTTGCGCGACAGCGGATCATTTCGCACACGCCGCTGCGGCGCGAAGGGACACCCGAAGACGTCGCCAAGGCGGTTCACTACCTGCTCGCCGATGCACCGTACGTGACCGGCGACACGATCAACGTCGACGGCGGCCGGCATATCGCGTTGTAGCGCCGCCGCACTTCGGGGTCAGAGCAATAAGTCGTGCGCAGGAAGCGTCGCACCCTGCCGCTGAACGACGACTTATTGCTCTGACCCCGAAGTGGCTGGAACATGCACGTCGATCGTCGGCGTGCCGCAGCCCTTCGCGCTGACGCGCGCGGCGAGGCGTTCCAGATACAGATCGACGATGCCGTGCGTTGCGAGCGACACGCGCGTGCGCTCCAGATAATCCGCCGACGAGCCGAACGCACCGCACGCGTGCGCGATCACATCGGCCTGTTCCTCGATCGTCAGCTTGCGCGCGTATTGCGGGTGATCGCGGCGCACGACGAAGCCGAGCGCGATCTGCTTGCGCCCTTCGCAATCGACGTGCAGCCAGCGCGGTGCGTACGCGCCGGTAACCATCTCGCGCCGCCACAACAGATGCAGCTCGTCCATTGCGCATGGCGCCGGCAGCCGATACACGACACCGCGGCAGGATCCACCGCGGTCGAGCGCCAGCACGAGGCCCGGCGCATCCGGCTTGCCGCGCGACGCGAGCGACCACAGACAGAAGCGGCGGTGCAGACCGTGCACGGATGCCCGGCGCGCCTCGACGAAGGGGAACAGCGGATTCCACAGCAATGAACCGTACGCAAACACCCACCAGCCCGCGCCGTGCGGTTTTGCGGTGAGCGTGCGGGTGAGTGATGCCGACAGTTCCTCGTCGGTCAGCGCGTGGCCTTCGGCGAGCGCCTCGACATAGACCTCGCGCATCCGGCCTTCCTCGAGATCGCGGCGCGACAGCGTCATGTTCGCGCGCAGCTTTTCGATGCGACCTGCATCCGCGTCATGCGTCTTCGTACGTCTTCGGATCCCGGCGGAGCCTTTGCAATTCGACATTCGCCTCGCGGCGCAGCGCACCGCGCGACTTGCCGTGCGGGCCGCCTTTGCCGAGCAGCGGCGAGCGCGCAACCGGGTTGCGCGGTTTCGGGACGCCGTGCAGCTTCGCGCGCTTCATCGCACCACCGGCGCACGCACGACTTCGATGGGCGTAACCGATTTTGCGACCCGCACGGGCACCGAGTCGGCGATGAACATCGCCTGCAGGTCGTTCAGGAACCGTCGACCGAGCGGCGTCGGCTTCAGCACGGTAGGGTCCGGTTCGAGCAGTCCCTTTCGCGTCGCTTCGTCGATGCCCCGCGCGGCGATCGACAGCGGCATGCCGGTGCGCTCGGCAAACAGCGCCGCCGGCACGCCATCGGTCAGCCGCAGCGCATTCAGCATGAATTCGAACGGCAGGTCACGCCAGGAAACGTCCACCGCCTCCTGCAGCGGCTCGCCGCGCGCGACCCCGTCCAGGTATTGCTGCGGCTGCTTCCAGCGCAGTTGCCGCACGATACGATCAGCGAACGACAGCTTCGAGTGCGCACCCGCACCGATGCCGAGGTAATCGCCAAAGCGCCAGTAATTGACGTTGTGCCGGCATTCGCGTGTCGGCTTCGCGTGCGCCGATGTCTCGTAATGCAGGTAACCCGCGTGCGCGAGCGCTGCGACGATCGCGTCTTCGATATCGGACGCCTGGTCGTCATCGGGTAATGCGGGCGGAAAGCGGTGAAACAGCGTGTTCGGCTCGATGGTCAGCTGATAGAACGACAGATGCGGCGGCGCGAAGGCGAGCGCACTCGCGACGTCGCGCCTGGCGTCATCGAGCGCCTGGCCGGGCAGCGCGAACATCAGGTCGAGGTTGACGTTGCCGAAAATCATCAGCGCGGCTTCGGCCGCACGTCGCGCCTGATCGGCGTCGTGCACGCGACCGAGCGCATGCAGGAAGCGATCGTCGAAGCTCTGGATGCCGAGGGACAGGCGATTGACGCCCGCGGCAAAGAAGCCGGCAAATTGTTCGCGTTCGAACGTCCCCGGATTCGCTTCCAGCGTGACCTCGGCGTCGGGCACGAGGGGCACGCGCGCGCGAATCGCCGAAAGCAGGCGTTCGATCGAAGCAGCCGGAAACAGGCTTGGCGTGCCGCCGCCGATGAAAATCGTGTGGACCTTGCGCCCCCACACCGAGGGCAGCGCGCTTTCGAGATCCGCGATCAGCGCGTCGACATAAGTTTCGTGCGGCAAGCGCTCCGCGCCGCGCCACTCATGCGAATTGAAATCGCAGTACGGACACTTGCGCAGGCACCACGGGATGTGCACATAAAGCGACAGCGGTGGCAACACCATGAACCGCGGCTTGGTAAGCGCGCTGACGTCGAACGAATGCACGTCACTCATGCGTGATGCCGACGATCACGGCGCCGCTGAGGATGACGGCGTCAAAATGCCTAGCGCGCGCATTCATGCCGCTGCTCGTCGTCGAGGCGCGCAATCAGCGCGCGCATCGCCCGTCCGCGATGCGATAGCTCGTTCTTGCGCGCCAGCGGCAATTCCGCGCCCGTCATCCGCGTTTCGCGATCCTCGAAGTGCGCGTCGTAGCCAAACCCGCCGCTGCCGCGTGGCACATCGATGACCGTGCCGTGCCAGACGCCTTCGGCGAGAATCGGCTGCGCGTCGTGCGGGTGCCGGAGCAGCACCAGCACGCAGTAGTAGTGGGCGCGCCGGTCTCGGACACCGCGGAGCGCCGTGACCAGCGCGGCATTGTTGCGGGCATCCGATTTCGGCTCACCCGCGTAGCGCGCGCTCTGCACGCCCGGCGCGCCGCCGAGGGCGTCGACACAGATGCCGGAATCGTCGGCGAGCGCCGGCAGCCCGCTTTGCGCACTCGCATGACGCGCCTTGGCGAGCGCGTTTTCGATGAACGTCATATGCGGTTCGTCGGCTTCGCCGATGCCAAGTTCCGCCTGCGGCACGACATCGAAACCAAGCGGTTCGAGCAGGCGCCGGAATTCACGCAATTTGCCGGCGTTGCCCGACGCCAGCACCAGGCGTTTGATCACGACGCCAGCGCGACGCGCTGCGCTTCGTGCAACTGCGCGAGCCCTTGCTCCGCCAGCCCCAGCAACGCGTTGAATTCGCTGCGCGTGAACGCCTTGCGTTCCGCGGTGCCCTGCACTTCGACCAAACCGCCGGCGCCCGTCATGACGACGTTCATGTCGGTGTCGCAGCCCGAATCCTCCGCGTAGTCGAGATCGAGCATCGGCGTTCCCGCGACGACGCCGACCGACACGGCAGCCACGCGATCGCGGAGCGGCTCCCCCATGAGAGAGCGTCGCGCGCGGCACCACGCAATCGCGTCGGCGAGGGCGACATAGGCGCCGGTAATCGACGCACAGCGCGTGCCGCCGTCCGCCTGCAGCACGTCACAGTCGATGCGAATCGTGCGTTCGCCGAGCGCCGCGAGGTCCAGCACGGCACGCAGCGACCTTCCGATCAGCCGCTGGATCTCCTGCGTGCGACCGGACTGCTTCCCCTCCGCGGCCTCGCGACGCGTGCGCGTGTTGGTCGCACGCGGCAGCATCCCGTATTCGGCGGTGAGCCAGCCCTGTCCCTTGCCCTTGAGGAACAGCGGGACGCCTTCCTCGACGCTTGCCGTGCACAGCACACGCGTGTCGCCGGCTGCAACCAGCACGGAACCCTCCGCGTGGGTCGTGTATCGGCGCGTGATCGACAGCGTGCGCAGCTCATCGGCACGACGGCCGCCGGCGCGGGCAGGCGCATTCGATTGGCGTTCGATGATCGTGTCGCCGCGGGATAAGAAGAGGCGCGAATTATAGCGGCCGGGCCAGGTCGATCAGTCGTGCCATCCCCGACGTT
>JAICVH010000147.1 GCA_025935435.1 Burkholderiales bacterium | reverse complement strand
GTTGCCATTCCGTTCATACATCAGCGGTCGACGAGCGACCTCGTCGAACGAATTCGCGGCAGGTAGCGCTGCTATAATCGATCCACTGCATATTCTCGTTTCCGCATGCTGACGATCGACCGCGAAATAGACGCACGGGGCCTCAATTGCCCGTTGCCCATCCTGCGCACGAAGAAGGCGCTGAACGACATGACGTCGGGTCAGACGATCCGTATCACTGCGACCGATCCCGCGAGCGTGCGCGATTTCCAGGCGTTTGCCCGTCAGACCGGCAACCAGCTGCTCGAACACGGCGAAGACGCCGGTGCGTTCTGGTTCGTCCTGAAGCGTCGCTGATCGCTGCGGCGCGCGCGACGCGATGCGCCGCACGTGGACGATGATTCGATGTAAGAGCTGCGCTTGACGACCGATGGTCGCGTCGGCGCTGCTGCTGCTCCCGGACTTCCTGCTGATCGCGCTGGGCGCGGCGCTTCGTCGCGTGCGCATGTTCGAACCGCCGTTCTGGCGCGGTCTCGAGCGCTTCGTTTACTTCGTGCTGTTTCCCGCGTTGCTGTTTCGCGCGCTCGCCACGTCGACGGCGGCGATCGGCGACGCATCGCGGCTGGTAGTCGTCGGCGTGATCTTTACTGCGGCCGGCATGGCTCTATCGGCACTGGCGCGCCCGCTGCTGAATCTACCGCAGCCGACGTTCGCGGCCTGCTTTCAATGCGCGTTCCGTTTCAACACCTACATCGCGCTCGCGGCGGCAAGCCGGCTGGCCGGCGACCAAGGCGTTGCCGCGATCAGCCTGCTGATCGGTGTCCTGGTCCCGGTGGTGAACGTCGCCGCCGTCGCGGTGCTGGCGCGGGACCGCGGGCGCAAGGGCGTGTGGCTGGCAATCCTGCGAAACCCGCTCGTCATCGCGTGCGCGGCGGGGCTCGGGTGGAACGCGGCGGGCATTGCCATGCCGGTGCTGCTGTCGGTCGTGCTGGAACTCCTTGCGAGCGCCGCGCTGCCACTCGGTCTCATCGCCGCTGGTGCGGGGCTGGAGTTCGTGCTTGGTACGTTGCCGGTCCGGGCCGTCGTGTGGTGGAACGCAATCAAGCTCGCGTTGCTTCCGGCGATCGCGCTGCTGCTCGCAAGCATCTTCGAATTGTCGACGCTCGAGCGCCAGGTGGCCGTGCTGCTCGCGGCAGTACCGACGGCGCCGTCCTCGTACATCCTTGCGATGCAGATGAACGGCCAGGGTGCGCCGGTCGCATTGTTGATTTCGAGCGGGACGCTGCTCGCGATCGCCACGTTACCGCTGTGGCTGGCGCTCGTCACGTAGAAGACGGCGCATGAGCCGCGCCACGCCGCTCAGCGCCGATAGCGATTGAGGAAGTCGGCGACGATGCCCCGTTGGGCGTTGTCGATCGCCGCGTCAAGCGACCGGTCCATCGGATCGTGCTGCTTCGCCTTGCGAAACGAGTTCAACGCGTCCTGGTGAAGCCCAAGCGCCTGTTGTGCGCGGCCTAGGCAGCGCCACGCATCCGCATTGGCGATGTCGAGATCGACCCACGCGCGGCACAGCTCCGCGGCGCGCCGCGCATTGCCCGCGCGCAGCATCCGCGGGCCGTCGGCCTTCAGCACGTCGATGCGCGCGCGCCGCGCCGCGATCACCGTCTCGAATTCGGTGTCGTTCGATGGCGCTGCCTTGCCATTGGCGTTGCGCATTGCTCCGTCGGACGCGGGCGGCGTTGCGACGGATGGCGTTCCATTCGCGACCGGGGCACGCGCCGGATCCTTGGGTGGTGCAAACGCCGAGATCGTTGGGAGCGTCGGCACCAGCGAGTCGAGTTTGACCGTTGCATCCGTCAGCTTGCCGCGGACCGTCGCCGCAGACGGCAGTGCGTCGGCAATGGTCGAACGCGTCCAGGCAATCGACTCGGCCATCGGCTGTTGCCACGCCACGCCGTACAACCACATCATCGATGCAAGGCCGCAGACGCCCGTCACCGTATTGACGACGCCGGCGGGACCATGCGTAACGAGGCAGTCCTCGGCGAAATCCCAGTCGGTCTCCTGATGTTCGGCGAGCTTCTCGTAGGCAACTGCGACCAGGACTGGCGCAATCAGCGGAAACCCGCAGGCAACGCCTTCGAACCACACGCGTACGGCACGTCGCACGCCGCGCAGCAACTGCGCCGATGTGTCCCGGCGGGCATACGCGTTCGAAATGGAAAACTGCAGATAGATTCCAAACAGCCATTTGCCGGGTGTGGTGCCGACCGCGGTGATCAAAAGCGCCTCGATCGGAATCCATGACGCGGTGATCAGAATCGGCGCAAGCAGCGGGTGCGTCAGCCAGAAGGCGACGCCATCAGAGATCACGCCGAACGCGCGGAGCTGCGACAGCAGCAGTGCCAGGACGAGGCCCCAGATCGCATAGTCGAACAGGCGCGCGGCCAGGCGGTGCCACGGACGTGGCTCGCTCGTGCGGCCCGATTTGGCGCGTTCGAGTTCCGCCATGCGCAACTGGAAAATCCACGACGCATCTTCCTGCGGCTGCTCGTTACCGAGGAACACACTGCGCTCGCGGCGCCAGTTGAGGATCGCGAGATCGGTTTGCGGCGTCAGCGTCGAACGCGCACTCGCATGCCGGCGCCGCAGATACACGTAGCCGTGGACGACGCCGTAGACACCCGCCAGCACGACGAACGCCGCAGTCAGCCATCCGAGCACCTGCCGTGCAACGACGACGACATTCTCCGGCGTCACGAACACGATCGCCGCCGCAATGAAAGCGATGAACACGCCGCACAGGCCGAACGTCAGGATCGGCGAACGGCTGAACGCGGCAACGCGCTCAGTGAGACCCGGGTGATGCAGCGAGGGCTGTTCCGGCCCCTCGTCGCGCAGATCGGTGTCGAGGCGATCCGCAACCATCCGGTCGCCTGGCTCGGTCGCACCGACTTCGGTGTGCTCGTCGTCACCGAGTAGCGCGTTCTGAACGGCCTGGGGCGTGGGCAGCGGCTCGTCGTCCTCGACCGAGCGGGTCAGTTCGGCGTCATAGCGCACGCGCCGTTCGCTGTCACCGAGGATCCGGCTCGCGTGATTGATGAACCGCAAGGCCTCTTCGACATTGCCCTGGCCATCGCGCGTTTTGGCGTAGTACTTGCGAATCAGACCACGCAACGCGGCACGGACTTCCTCGTCGGACGAGGATGGCGAAATGCCTAATGCGTCGTAGAGCGTCGACTTCATGCGGCTCGGCAGCTCGTGCACTTATATGCCATTGGAATAGTCGGCCAAAATCCCGTCGTTGGCAACCCGGCGCAGATTGGCTGCTCGATTGGAGCATAGAGGGTGCAAGTTCCGCGCCACGCCATCTGCGAATGCGCACACCGACGTGCATGCACGCGGCACGGAGTGTCGTGTCGACAAAAAAGCGGCCGCAAGGGGCCGCTTCTCGTGCCGCGCGCCGGCAGGCGTCGCGGCAAGCATCGATGTCGTGACTGCGCGCCTACTCGCTTTTCGGAGCGTCGCGTGTCGTGAGTTTTTCGCGGATCCGCGCCGACTTTCCGGAACGTCCGCGCAAATAATAAAGTTTCGCGCGCCGAACGTCCCCTTTGCGCTTCACTTCGATCGACGCGATCAGCGGCGAGTAAGTCTGGAACGTGCGCTCGACGCCCTCTCCGCTCGAAATCTTCCGCACGGTAAACGCGGAGTTGAGCCCGCGGTTGCGCTTCGCGATCACGACGCCCTCGTACGCCTGCACGCGCTTGCGCTCGCCTTCGACGACATTCACGTTGACGACGACGGTGTCGCCCGGTGCGAACTCGGGGATCGTCTTGCCGAGCCGCGCGATTTCCTCGCGCTCGAGTGTTTCGATGATGTTCATCGCGTGTCCTTTCATGGCCCCGGGGCCCGTTTCGCGCAGCGCAGGGCGCCCCCTGATGCGCGGCTGGTTAATTGTTCGTCAATCCGTGCTCGCGTCGCCATTCGTCGAGCAACGCCTGTTCGTCGTGCGACAGCGTACGTCGGTCAAGCAACTCTGGCCGCCGCTGCCATGTGCGACCGAGCGACTGCTGCAAACGCCAACGGCGGATTGCCGCATGATTGCCCGACAACAGCACGTCGGGCACGCGGTCGCCATCATACGTCTCGGGCCGCGTGTAATGCGGGCAATCGAGCAAGCCGTCGGCGAACGAATCCTGCTCGGCGCTCGCGGCATCATTCAACGCGCCGGGCAACTGGCGCACGACCGCGTCGATCACGAGCAGCGCCGGCAATTCACCGCCCGACACGACGAAATCACCGACCGACAGCTCTTCGTCGACTTCGCGCGCAACGAGCCGCTCGTCGATGCCCTCGTAGCGTCCCGCCAGCAGGATGAATCCCGGCAAGGCAGCCAGTTCCATCACCTTGTCGTGCGACACCGCGCGACCCGCGGGCGACAGCGAGATCGTGCGTGGCGCCGGCACGCCCGCATCGCGCTGGGCCGTCCGCGCGGCAGCAAGTGCACGCGCGAGCGGCTCCGCCATCAACACCATGCCCGGGCCGCCGCCATAGGGCCGGTCGTCGATCGTCCGGTACGCGTCGGTCGCGAAATTGCGCGGATTCACGACGCCGAGATGCCACAGCGCCCTTTCCCGGGCGCGTCCGGTGACGCCGAACGCGGCGGCCTGCGTCACCATGTCGGGAAACAATGTGACGACGTCGATGCGCATGGTCGCGGTTTCGTCAGCTCAGTAATCGGCCGGCCAATCGACGTCGATGCGACGACCGTCCACATCCACGCCATCGACATACTGCGCAACCCACGGAATCAGTCGCTCTCGTCCATCTCGGGCGGCGACACGCACGATCGGATGCGCACCACTATCGACGAAGTCCAGCACCGTTCCCAACACGTCGCCACTGCGGTTCATGACCTGCATGCCGACCAGGTCGCTGCGGTAATACTCGTGATCGCCAGGCGCCGGCAGCGACTCGCGTGGAATGCCAACCGATGCGCCGCGCAAGCGACCTGCGTCATCCCGCGTTGTCACGCCCTCGAGGGCGGCCACGATCGCTCGCGACTGCATCCGTGACTCGACGATGCGATGCGGTACCCAGACATCCTGCTCATGCCGTCGCATCCACCACTGCGAAAAACCGAGCAGTGCCGCAGGATCTTCGGACAGCGGCGAAACCTTGATTGCGCCGCGTACGCCATGCGGCGCCGCCACGCGACCCATGACGACGATCGCGGGCGGGGCTCGCGGTGTCAGGCTCCGGGCGCCTGCGCGGGCGCTTCGGCGGCGGGCGTATCCGCCGCGGGTATTTCCGCTGCCGGCGCCGCTGCCGCGGGCGTTTCAGCCGAAGCTGTCGCTGTCGCGGACGTTTCAGCCACCGGGGCCGACGCCGCGGGCCCAGCCTTCGATCCGGCCTTGGCGCGCTTTACGAGCGTGTTCACCGTGTCCGAAAGCTTGGCGCCGTGCGCGCGCCAATAGTCGACGCGGTCGTGCGCGATGCGCAAGCCTTCTTCATGGGCGGCCGCAACGGGGTTGTAGAACCCCACGCGCTCGATGAAGCGCCCGTCGCGGCGGCTGCGCGAATCGGTCACCACGACGTTGTAAAACGGCCGCTTTTTCGCGCCTCCGCGCGCCAGTCTGATCACTACCATGTTCGTTATCCGGTTCGGGGCCGAAACGGCCGCGGGACGCCCGGGCGGGCGGGGAAAGAAAGCCTTCGATTATAACGCTGGGGCGGCGCTCCAGGCAAACGCCATGCCCTTTGGGTAGTGGTTCGGTCTGACGCGACGTTCAAACTAAACCATACGTCCTTGGCACGGCCGTCGGCGCGCGGCAAGCCCAGCCGCCGCCGTTTGCGATAGAGTCGGCCGCGGGCCCAATGCCCCCTATCCGATGCCCCGCAACGCTCCGACGCCGCAGCAGGACGACGCATGGCTCACGCGCG
This sequence comes from Burkholderiales bacterium, assembly GCA_025935435.1. Classification (GTDB taxonomy): domain Bacteria; phylum Pseudomonadota; class Gammaproteobacteria; order Burkholderiales; family Casimicrobiaceae; genus VBCG01. The sequence goes on along the minus strand of JAICVH010000147.1, from coordinate 475 downwards.
AGCGGATCCTCGTCATCGTGCTCGCGCTCGTGACGATCGCCGTCTGCGTCCTCGGTTTCCAACTCGTCGAGCCGTTCATCCCCGCGATCACCTGGGCGATGGTGCTCGCCGTGATGGCGAATCCGATGCATGAAGCGCTGGTATCGCGGCTGCGCCGGCCGTGGCTCGCAGCAGCACTGACCGTGATCGCCGTGACGATCGTCGTCGCACTGCCCGCCGCGTTCGTCGTACGACAGGTCGCCACCGAGGCGCTCGACAGCGCTGTCACGATGCGCACGTTGTTCGACGGCGATCGCTGGCGGACGACGCTCGATCGCTTTCCGCGCCTCGCGCCGCTTCGCGACTGGGTCGAGGAACAGGTCGACCTGCGGGCCGAGTTCCGGCATGCGTCCGAGACGGTCGCGAAGGGGATACGCGGCTTCGTCGCGCGCTCGCCCCAATTCGTGCTCGGCACGTTCGTCACGCTGTTCCTGCT
>JAICVH010000302.1 GCA_025935435.1 Burkholderiales bacterium | reverse complement strand
GATTTCGACGGCTGCATCGGCGGGAACGAGGCCTTCGGGAATCTTGACGCGCGTGCCGACCTCGATGCCGGAACCGACGATCGCGTCGTACTTGAGATTGCTCATCGACACGAGCCGGTGGATTTTGCGCACGCCGAGCCAGTGCAGCACGTCCGGCATCAATTCCTGGAAGCGCATGTCCTGCACGCCGGCCACGCACTCGGTGCGCAGGAAGTAATTGTTGGCGCTGTCGCCGCCTTCCTGGCGCTTGCGCGCGTTGTAGACGAGGAACTTGGTCACCTCGCCGAGCGCGCGGCCTTCCTTGCGACAGTAGACGACGAGCCCGACTCCGCCCGCCTGCGCACCGCGGATGCACTCCTCGATCGCATGCGTAAGGTACGGCCGGCACGTGCAGATGTCCGAGCCGAACACGTCGGAGCCGTTGCATTCGTCGTGCACGCGCGCGGTCAGCGTCACCTCCGGGTTGCCGAGATCGCGCGGATCGCCGAACACGTAGACCGTCTGTCCGCCCACCGGCGGCAACAGCACCTCGAGATCGCTGCGCGTCACGAGCTCCGGGTACATGCCCCCCGTCTCCTCGAACAGCGCACGCCGCAGATCGGCTTCCTTGACGTTGAAGCGCCGCGCGACGCCGGGCAACCACCACACCGGCTCGATGGCAGCCTTCGTGACCAGCGCCGAACCGTTCGGCAGCACGAACTTGCCGTCGACGAGGAGCCGCCCGGTGGCGATCGCATCGCGGATTTCCGGCAGGTCGATGCGCGCCTTGGTGACGGCGATCGTCGGCCGGATGTCGTAACCATCGGCCAGAAACGCCTTGTACACGTCAGCGACGACGGCGCCAAAGGGATCGAGCGACACGATACGGTCCGCATCGCACCATTGCGGATGTGGTCCGATCGAATCGGTCGGCGACGTGTTCGTCAGATCGGGCCGGTGACCGCGCGTCAGTGATTTCGCAGCCACCGCGAGCGCGCGATAAACCCCATAGCTGCCGCTATGCGAGCCGATGACGTTGCGCTGACTGCGATGCGTGGTCGTGCCGACGATCGGCCCGCGTGCAAGTGCATCGGCCGCACCCCAGCGGATCGGCGGTGCGCCGGAGATGCCCTCGATCGGGTGATGCGACGTCAGGCGGATGTGCTTGGTCGGTGCCGGCAGGTCGATGCTCATTGCGCTCTACATGTCACGCTTCAATATACGCCATTGGCTCGCAAGGGATGTGCCAGCGAAGACGACCGGGCGCGATCGACATCGCGCGCGTGGAGGATCAGGTCAGCGCCGTAGGCTGCGGCGCACTGGGAGCCGGCGCTGACGTATCGACACCGATGCGCGGCAACCGCACGATGAACTCGCTGCCATGCCCGATCCCGTCGCTTTTCGCTTCGATCGTGCCGTGATGCAGATCGATCACGTGGCGCGCGAGCGTCAGGCCTACACCGAGCCCACCGTGCACACGCTCGAGCGATTCATCGGCCTGTGCAAACATCTGGAACACGGGTCCGAGCATCTCGGCCGCGATACCGATGCCGTTGTCCTTCACCGATACGCTCACCTGCTGCGCGTCGGCGAAAACGCGCAGCGCGATCGATCCGCCCGGCGCCGTGTAATTGGCAGCATTGTTGAGCAGGTTCGAGAACACTTGCGCCAGCCGCGTCGGGTCTCCGATCACGTGGACGGGCTCGTCGGGCAAGTCCACGCTGAGCGTGTGCTGGCGCGCGTCGATCAACGGCACGGTCGTATCGATCGCGTTGCGAACGATGTCGCGCAGTTCGCAGCGCTCGGTTTTCAACGCGAGCTTGCCCGTCGTGATCCGCGATACGTCGAGGAGATCGTCGACCAAACGCACCATCTGCCGCAGCTGCCGTTCCATCATCTGGCGCGCTTCCGCAGCGAGCGCCGTGTCCGCGCCACAGCGCTTCAGGATCTCGAGCGAATTGCGCAGCGGGGCGAGCGGATTGCGCAGTTCGTGCGCGAGCATCGCAAGGAACTCGTCCTTGCGCCGATCGGCAACACGCAGCGCTTCCTCGGCTTCGCGCCGTTCCATGCTTTCGCGCGACAGCGTTGCGTTCGACGCTTCGAGTGCATCGGCGCGCCGGCCGACCTCGGCGAGCATGGCGTTGAACGCGTCGACCAGGTAACCGACTTCGTCGTGCGTCGTCTTGTCGACCCGCAACGAGAAATCGCGTCGCTCGATCACCTGCCGCGCAACGTTGGTGACGGCGAGGATCGGCCGCGTGATCGCGCGCTGCAGGCCGGCCGACAGCAGGAGCGCGAGCGCCAGGCTCGCGATCAGCACGACGCCGAGAATGCCGAGGTAGTCGCGCAGCCGCGTATCGAGTCCGTAAGTCGCGCGCAGGAACACGCTGCCGAGGAACTCCTGCTCCTGCGAGATGCGCCGGAACACGATGATCTCGTCGTCCTCGATCGCATAACCGTCGGCCTGCGGTTGGCGCGAGAACCCGGTGCCGAGCACATCGGTCGCGCCGTAACTCGCGAACAGTCGCCCGCTCGCCGTGTAGATCGCCGCCGAGCGGATCTGCGGTTGCACCTTCAGCAGCGCGAGATTCTCGCGCGCAGCGACGGGATCGTCGAACACGAGCGCCGCTGCGCTCGCAGTGCCGAGGAGCTGCGCCTGCGTCATCAGGCTCGCCGCGGTCGTCCGCTCGAAGCTTCGCGTCTCGTACACGACGAGCGCGAAGGCGGCGACGCCGAGCGCAGCCAGTGTCGTCGCGAGGACGACGAGCATCAGCTTGCTGCGGATCGAGCGACCCGGACCTTCCATCGGGTACTAGGGCCTAGCTGGCCGGTCGCACCCACAGCGCGACCGACAACATCCGCGAACTCAGCTTGAGTCCGCTTTTCTCGGTCGCGTCGAGCGAAACCTCGAAGCGCACGCGGTTGTCGATGACGACGAGGTTGATCGCGCTGCCGTCATCGAGTGCGCCGTCGTAATTGGTCACGAGCAGCACGCCTCGCCGTTGTGCCGCCGGCGCCAGCTCGGCGACATGCGCGGATTGGTCGCGCCCGACGAACAGCATGTGCACACCGTCAAGCGCGTCCGTCGCGCGGACGCGCCGCACTTCAATCGGCCGCTCGCCCGCCTTGCGTCCTGCGGCGATCCCGGTGAGCTGCTCGGCGACATCGGTTGCGCCGAGCACGCCGATGACGATCGGCGCCCCCGGTTGGGGGAAGGTGCCAGGCCGCCACTCGACGTAGCTCAGAAACTTGTAAAGAAACGCCGCCTTGATGCTCTGCTCCGGCTGCGCCGGCGCGTCGTCGGTGCCTTGCCCGGGTGCCGACCACGCAGCGAGCACCAGCAGGTAGCCGAGCAGACAAACGAGCAGCGGCCACCATGACGCGCGACGTGTGACGGCGTTACGATGCCGCGGGGCGCCGCTCAATGCAAGGCAGGTTGAACGCGCGTACATTGCTTTTGGGGCACACAGGTTCGTTAGCGTCGCGCAGTATAAAGACTGCGTTCAATCCGGTGTTTGCAGTGCCCGGATATGGGGGTGCATGCGCCGTTTCCCAGCGGCCGTGTCACCGCTCGCCCTTGCGCCACGGCTTCATCAACGCCTGCGGATAAGTGGCCCGGCGCGCGACGACGACGAGCGCGACGATCGATAGCACGTACGGGGCCATCAGGTAGAGCTGATACGGCACGCCGCCCGCCTGTTGCGAAAGCCGTAACTGCACCGCATCGAAGAACGCGAACAGCAGCGCACCGGCGAGCGCCTTGCCAGGCCGCCACGATGCGAATACGACGAGCGCGATACAGATCCAGCCGCGGCCGTTCACCATGTTGAAATAGAACGCGTTGAACGCGGATAGCGTGAGAAACGCGCCTGCGACACCCATCAGCGCGGAACCCGCGGCAACGGCGGCCGTGCGCAACCGAACGACGTCGATACCCTGCGCCTCGACGGCGGCAGGATTCTCGCCGACGGTCCGCCATGCGAGCCCGAGCGGCGTGCGGTAGAAAATCCAGGCAAGCAGCGGAACGATGGCGAGCGCGAGCCAGGTGAGCGCCGTCTGCGACGACAATACGGGAATCGCGAGCGACGACAACTCGGCGAACGGCTGAATCGTCGGCGGCGACG
>JAICVH010000609.1 GCA_025935435.1 Burkholderiales bacterium | reverse complement strand
GATTCGCCGCCGCGTTCCACCACCGGCGCCGGTGTATGCGGTCGGCGTATCTCTCGGAGGCAGCGCGCTCCTGAACTGGCTCGGCCGCGCAGGCGTCGACGCGTCGAACACGGTCACCGCCGCCGCCGCGGTATCGGCACCGCTCGACCTTACGGCGGCCGGCATCGCGATCGCGCGCGGGCTCAATCGCATCTACACGGCGCATTTTCTTCGGTCGCTGAAGCCCAAGTCGCTCGCGATGGCCGCGCGTTTTCCCGGATTGCTCGATGCGACGCGCATCCGTCGCGTCCGCACGATGTGGGATTTCGACGACGTGGTCACCGCGCCGCTGCACGGCTTTGCGGGGACGCGCGATTATTGGATGCGCGCGTCGTCGAAGCCGTGGTTGCGCCGGATCGCGGTACCGACGCTCGTGCTTAACGCGCGCAACGATCCGTTTATACCGGCGCATTCGCTACCGGCTGCCGACGACGTGAGCTCCAGCGTTACGCTCGAGCAGCCGCGCCACGGCGGGCATGCGGGCTTCGCCAGCGGTCGATTTCCCGGTCATGTCGATTGGCTGCCGGCGCGGTTGCTACACTATTTCGCCGCGAACACCGGCGGCGCATCCAATCAAGGAGCCGGCTGAAACGCTGGCGTGCCCACGATGCTTCCACCGGAAATCTTCAAGGCATACGACATTCGCGGCATCGTCGGACGCACGCTCACATCGCCCATCGTGCGGACGATCGGTCAGGCGCTCGGCAGCCTCGCGCGCGATCGCAAGCGTGACACGATCGCCGTAGGACGGGACGGGCGCCTGTCCGGGCCTGAGTTGATCGACGCGCTGTCCGATGGCATTCGCAGCGCCGGCGTGAATGTGATCGATGTCGGCATGGTCGTAACGCCGATGACCTACTTCGCTGCACAGCACCTCGGTACCGCGTGCAGCGTCATGGTCACCGGCAGTCACAATCCGCCCGATTACAACGGGCTCAAGATGGTGATCGATGCGACGACGCTTTCGGGCGAAGATATCCAGAGCCTGCGCGAGCGCATCGAGCACAACGACCTGCGTGAGGGCACGGGCGGCTGGCGCTCCGAAGACGTGACACCCGCGTATTTCGATCGCATCACCGGAGATATCCGACTCGCGCGGCCGCTTCGGATTGCGGTCGATTGCGGCAACGGCGTCGCCGGCGCGTACGCGCCGGAACTGTATCGACGCCTCGGCTGCGACGTCGTCGAGCTGTTCTGCGACGTCGACGGAACCTTTCCCAATCACCATCCGGATCCTTCGCAACCGAAGAATCTCGAGGACCTGAAAAAACGGCTAACGCAGGGCGATTGCGAGCTCGGTCTCGCGTTCGACGGTGACGGCGACCGGCTCGGCGTCGTCACACCGGGCGGCAACGTGATTTACGCCGATCGTCAACTCATGCTGTTCGCGGCGGACGTGCTGAAGCGTGTACCGGGCGCGACGATCATCTACGACGTGAAGTCGACGCGCAACCTCAAGCCGTGGATCCTGCGTCACGGCGGCGTGCCGTTGCTCTGGAAGACCGGCCACTCGCTGATCAAGACGAAAATGAAAGAGGTCGGCGCGGCGCTCGCCGGCGAAATGAGCGGACACACGTTCTTCGGCGAACGCTGGTACGGCTTCGACGACGGACTTTATGCGGGTGCACGCCTGCTCGAAATCGTCGCTCGCACCAGCGATCCCGCGGCGCTGCTCGACGCACTGCCGGACGCGCTGTCGACGCCGGAGCTGAACATTGCATGCGCGGAAGGAGAGCAGCACGCGCTGATTGCGAAACTGCAGGCCGACGCGACATTTCCCGGGGCCACCGACGTGATCCGCATCGATGGCCTGCGCGTCGAGTATCCCGACGGTTTCGGCCTGGCGCGTGCTTCGAACACGACACCGGTCATCGTGCTTCGCTTCGAGGCGGATGACCAGACAGCGCTGACGCGGATCCAACGCGACTTTCGCCGCGTGCTCACCGCCGCAAAGCCCGGCGTCGCACTGCCGTTCGAGTGATCAGCCCGACCATGTCCGTCGACGAAGCGCCGATCTCGCCGGCCGACGTCGACGCGGCGCGCGCACGAATTGCGGGCGGTATCTACGAATCGCCGTGCGTCGAGTCGATTCCGCTGTCACAGCTGACCGGCGCGCACGTGTACTGCAAGCTCGACTACCTGCAGCGCACCGGCAGCTTCAAGGAGCGTGG
>JAICVH010000557.1 GCA_025935435.1 Burkholderiales bacterium | reverse complement strand
TTGTCCCAGCCGTTCGGACAGCGAACGAGCGTCAGCGGGCGATTTTCCAGATGCGGCACGATCCAGTCGCCGATCGCGACGTGATACTCGGCGAGTTCCCGCTTGGTGACCTTCGCTTCCGGGTACAGCACTTTGTCGCCGTTGCTGATCGCAATTTCGGCGATGACGTCTTCCGACTGCGCGTTGCTCCGCTTCCGCGGGGCCGGTCGGCCTGCCCGCTTGCGCGGCTTCTCGACGGGCGAAGGCGCGGACGCGTTGTCCAGATGCGCGGGTGTTTCGCGGACCACGTCGCGCGCACGCTTGTCTTCGCGCAAGCCTTGAAACGACGGATGGCGCAGCGTCGCGTCGCGCGTCCACTCGGTGAAGCTCACCTCGCCGACGAGATCGGGCTTGACCCAGTGCGCTCGCCGTCCTTCGGCGCCGGTCGGCGGATTCACGAACGGCGGCTGGTCGACTACACGCTTGCGCAGTTCGCGGTAGAGCGAATCAAGCAACGCTTCGTTGAAACCGGTTCCGACCTTGCCGCAGTAGCGCAGGTCCTTGCCGTCGTAGACACCGAGGAGCAACGCCCCGAAACCCGAGCGCGCACCTTGCGGGTCGGTGTAGCCGCCGATGACGAATTCCTGGCGCAACGAACACTTGATTTTCTGCCAATTGCGCCCGCGTACCGCCTGGTACGGTGCATCGGCGCGCTTCGATACGATGCCTTCGAGGCCCATGCGACAGGCCTGTTCGAAGAACGTCGGGCCATCGCCTTCGACGTGATCGCTGAAACGAACCACCGGCGTATCGCCGACGATCGATCGCAACAACTGCTTGCGCTCGACGAGCGGCGCGTCGCGCAGATCGTATCCATCGAGATAGGGCAGGTCGAATGCATAGTAGAGCGGGCGGGCGCCCGACTCGGCCGAGAGAACGTTCTGAAGCGCCTGAAAACTCGAGCGCCCGTTCTCGTCGTTGACGACGATTTCGCCGTCGATCCACGCGGACGTCACCGGCAGGCGCGCGACGGCTTCCGCGATGCGGGGAAACGCTTCGGTCCATTCCTTGCCATTGCGCGAATAGATGTGGCAACGGCCCTTCGAAACGCGACACAGCATCCGGTACCCGTCGAACTTGATTTCATGCACCCAGGCTGCGCCGTCCGGTGGACGGTCGGCCAGCAATGCAAGCTGCGCATCCAGCGCATCCGGCAACGCCGCCTTGCGCGCGCGTTGGAGTTTTGCAGGAGAGACGTCCACCTTGGGTCGCCGCACGCGGCCGGTGCGAACGTTTTCGGCGACCGTCTTGTTCGAGTGCCAGAGCCGGTCCGGGTCGGCGGCGATCTCTTCGAGGCTCCGCCCTGATGCAACGCTATCGGGTTCGGTTTCGACCACGCGTGCGTCGATGCCGCTCCGCGCATATTCGTCGCGCTCCTTGATCAGGAGCCAGCTCTTGTCACCGCCGTATTTTCCGCCGTGGCTTTTGACGAGCGTCCAGCCGCCGCGAAGCTTCTCGCCATGCAGGACGAACTTGAGTTTGCCCTGCCGATAACCCGTCGCGGGGTCGCCTTGTGGTTCCCAATGACCGCGGTCCCACAGCAGCACGGTGCCGGAGCCGTATTGCTTGGGCGGGATCACGCCCTCGAACTCGCCGTATTCGAGCGGATGATCCTCGACGTGCATCGCGAGCCGTTTGTCCGCGGGATCGAGACTCGGTCCCTTCGGCACCGCCCAGCTCAGCAGGACCCCGTTCAGCTCGAGCCGGAAGTCGTAGTGCAGATGCGACGCGGCGTGCTTCTGGATGACGAACGTCGGCTCACGCGAGCGCCGGCGGGCGACGCGTCCCGCAGGCTCCGGCGTCGTCTTGAAGTTGCGTTTCTTCCGATAGAGTTCGAGCGCCATCCCTGTCCCGGCAACGAGATCGCGGACCGTTGCCGGGAGCGACGGCGCGCGACCGTCGCGTCAGTTCGAACGTGACGACTGCCGCGATCCGAAGTGACGCTCCAGGTCGCTGACCATCGGTCCGACCTGCTTGACGGCGGATCGTAGCTCGTCCTGGCTCACGCCCCATTTCTGGGACCAGTAGCGTGCTTCGTGATCCTGCTCCATGTTAACCCGCGTGCGGTCCTGTGGACCGCGTATCGAGGGATCGTCGGCCATGAGTTTTCCTCGTCGAGTCAATGTGACGTGTCGATTGTTGTCGCAGGGGGGCGCACTGGCAACGCGGTGCGAACTGAAAGCGCCGTAGGCGTCGTCCGACGGCGCGCTGCGTTCGCGCCTGTCATGCCTGCAGCGGCGGCTCATCCATCAGCGCGATCTGTTCGCGCAATTCGAGGACCCGGTCCTGCCAGTAACGCTGCGTGTTGAACCACGGGAACGCCGCCGGAAATGCGGGATCGTCGAAGCGGCGGGCAAGCCACGCCGAGTAGTGGAGAAGTCGCAGCGTTCGCAGCGGCTCGATCAGCGCGAGCTCGCGCCGATCGAAATCGCGGAACATCTCGTACGCGTCGAGGATGACGGCGAGCTGCGCTTGCATCGCCGTGCGATCGCCCGAGAGCAGCATCCA
>JAICVH010000350.1 GCA_025935435.1 Burkholderiales bacterium | reverse complement strand
GTAGATCGCGGGTACGTTGCGGAAAATGTGTCGCATCCGGTCCCGGCTGCTGTCGGCATAGCGAGCGCTCAACGCGCGCGCGAGGCGCTCGGCGTCGCCCGCGGAGTGACCCGATTGGACCAGTGATTGGCGTAGCTCGTCGGACGCGCTGCGAAGCGCCTCGGGGTTCAACGTATTGCAGCCGAACAAGTAGACTTCCTTGAGCTGCGAAAACAGTCCATCGTCGGGCTCGCTGCATGCGACGCGCTCCATTTCGTCGACGGGCAGGAATTCGCGTGCATCGACGTGCTCGGAAAAGAATTCGTTGCCGCCGGCGTAATCACCTCCATCGTAGTGCCCGGAGATGATGAGCACGTCACAACGGATGCCCTTCTGCCGAGCGGATTCGAGCCAGTCGGGGCGGCCGCGCTCGACGAGCTCGACGAATGTGTAGCGATCCGGGGGCAAACGACGGCGAAACGCCTGCTTTTCGTCCGACGAATTGACAGTGATCGTGCAGACCGTCTGCTTTGCCGCGGCAGCCGGAGGCGCGTGCCCTGCGACCACCAGCAAGCCAAACATTGCCGCGGCGGTGAGCGTGATATGGAATCGGCTGCTTCGCATTGCTGAAACAAGCACGTCGTGCTTGCCGGACGTCCGGCCGCGTGACGGTCGGAGTGTCCGTTGCGGATGCTGATCTGTCAGTCAGACCAACGAACGATCCGCTATAGGCTCAGGCTGGCATCGACGTAGGACCACGCCGACACGAGGGTGAAAGGCGAAAAAAAATCGGGCTGCCGCAGGGACACCCCGATTCGGTACGGTAAAAGCGCTTCGTCAGTGCTTGCCGACCTGGTTGCCGATGACGCCGCCGACAATACCGCCACCCACTGCACCGCCGACGTCACCGGTTATAGCCGCGCCCGCCGCCGCGCCAACGCCAGCGCCCACAACCGTATCCCGTTCGCGGTGCGTCATTGAGCCGCAGCCAGTCAGCGCCAACAGCGTCAGCGCAATCGTCACATTCCGCGTCGTTGCCTTCATGCCTGATCTCCGATTTCGTACGTTGCGACACGCTCACTATCGCCGCCCACACGGCGGGGGGCAATCGGTCGATTCCGAACATGATGTAGGAGACTGGCTCGCCGCTGGGCGGCTCAAGGCCTCGGAATGTAGCCGCCCTGCCCGACGGTGATCCGCTCGGCGACCAATGCGCCGTTGGCTTGGCTCGAAGCGCCGATCGCTATGTGGGCGCCGGGGACGAGCAAGCGCCGATCGCCTTGCGACATCAGCGTAATGGGCACCGAATCTTCCACGAGCACCGTCTGTTCGCCGTTGTTATATTTGAGGACAAGCCGTCGCGTGCCGTCGTTGCCAGCCACGCTCGCGACCGTCGCGTTGGTCATCGTGCTGCGCGCAGTTGGCTTGGTTGCTCGCGTAACGCTCGCGACGGTCGCGTTGGTCATCGTGCTGCCCGGCAAACGCTCCATCGGTCGATGACCTTCAGCGACGCCCCGCATCGACTCCGGAAATACGTGTATCTCGCTCGCTGCAAGCATCCCGTCCGCTCGCGGCGCGGCGGTCGCTCCGATGTACGACCCTGGGACGATCGCATCCAGTGTCGTCGGCGTTCGCGCCGTGATGATTGCGTTGTCGCCAAGCCGCAACGTGACGAGCTGCCCCGCCTGGTCCTTGATGCGCAGTTCCGTTCCGTTCACGGACACGATCTCTCCGCCAACGCGTTGTGTCACCTGCGCGTGAGCCATCGGTGCCATGCAGACGAGCGATGCGATGAGGCAGAAGCATCCGTTGAGTGTGGTCATTCTCGATCCAACAGACTGGTTATGTGACTCGTGAAAAATTGTAGCCGGGTAAAATCAGAACACAGCGTAATCACCGGCGAAGGGGCGATGTGACGAACGAGACCGTGGTGGTCGCAAAGTTGCGCGCAGCGCCCGGCCAGGCCGATACGCTTGCCGCACTATTGGTCGAGCAGGCCGCTTGCGTGCGACAGAACGAGCCGGGCTGTCTCGTCTACCGCGTGCACCGGTCGGCGGGTGACCCTGACGTGTTCCTGTTCTATGAAGTCTACGTCGACGACGCAGCGTTCGACGCACATCGATCTTCAGCGCACCTTGCAGAATACCGCAAGCGTCGCGATAGCCAAGGCCTCGTCGAGGGGCCCGCGGACGTGCAAGTTTTCCGGTCGATCACCGAATGACGTTTTGATATAATTGCGTTCCTCTAGCGCGGGGTGGAGCAGTCTGGCAGCTCGTCGGGCTCATAACCCGAAGGTCGCAGGTTCAAATCCTGCCCCCGCAACCCGTTGATCGACACGCCGCCGACGGCAAGCAGCAGCTCTCGGCGGCGTTGTCGCATTCGGCGCTCACTGCACCGCTTCGGTAACTCCCGACGCGCCATGCAATGGACCCGCTTCGGCGGGTCATTTCACATGGGCCGGCGGTCGGCGAATTGAACCGTTATGGCGTTTCCGACCAAGCCCCCCTCGTTTTCCCAGCGATGCAATTGAATTCGGCGTTCATGCACATCGTCACGGTGCTGGCGTTGGTTCGTCGAGCTTGGTTGAATGAGCCGACTGCGCCAGGTAGGCGTTGGAGTTGCTGACCGGTAGGAGGTCACCGAAGACTTTCCTCGACGCTGGAATGCGCGGTGACCCGTTGATGCAACGACAGTTCGCTTCCTTCCGGCGCAAAACTCGCGGCGTCGCTCAGGCCTCTCCTCTCCGAGACGGCAAGACGCGCGTCGACTCCGAAGGATCGACGTGCATTGCGTCCGCTGCGCTTCGCAACGTACATCGCCATATCGGCGCAGTTCACCAGGCTCGTGGCGTCGAGGCCATCTTCGGGGAAAAAACTCATGCCGATGCTGGACTCGATACTTAGTTTCTGAGGCCCGATCGCGTGCGGTGAAGCAGCCAAGACCGCACGGATCTTGTCTGCCTGCCGTGCGACGCTCTGCGGATGGTCGATTTCCGAAAGTACGATGACGAACTCGTCTCCCCCCAAGCGACCTACCGTATCCGATTCCCGAACGGCGGACTTCAATCGCTTGGCAACCTCCTGCAACAGCCGGTCGCCGACTGCGTGCCCGAGCGAATCGTTAACATCCTTGAACCCATCCAGGTCGATGAAGAGCACGGCCACTTGTGTGCCCCGCCGACGCGCCTGCGCGATGGCGTGCTCGAGACGATCGGCCAACAGTAGCCGGTTGGGCAAATCGGTCAGCACGTCGTGTTGGACGCGCAGTGAAAGGAGGCACTCTCGAGCGCGCGCCGCCGTCACGTCGCGAAAGACGATCACCGCCCCAGTGAGTCGCGCGTAGCGGTCGTGGATCGGAGCGATCGAATTCTCGATCGGCACTTCGATGCCATCGCGACGGGTCAAAATCGCGTTTCGCGCCGAGCCTGTCGCCTGGTCGTGGGGAGTTACGACGTCGAGTCGATTCGAAACGAGTGCGCGCGAGCATTCATCGACGACATTGAAGACACTCACCAGACTGCGGCCAAACGCTTCTTGGCATGACCACCCCGTCAGGCGTTCCGCGACAGGATTGAGATAGGTGACCTTGCCGGCGGGATCAGTACTTATCACGCCGTCGCCGATGGAATTCAGCGTCGCGCTTGCGCGCTCCTCTTCCATGAGCAGGATTTCGTCGGCGGGGAGACCCTCGGCAATCATCGATACATCACTCGCTCTGTTCGACGGAGTATGGAGCGATGCTGATGCG
>JAICVH010000759.1 GCA_025935435.1 Burkholderiales bacterium | reverse complement strand
GTTACGAGACGCTCGTCGAAGCAGGTTATGCGCCGGAAATGGCGTACTTCGAGTGCCTGCACGAGCTGAAGCTGATCGTCGACCTGATCTACGAGGGCGGCATCGGCAACATGAATTACTCGATTTCGAACAACGCCGAGTATGGCGAGTACGCGACCGGCCCGAAGATCGTCACTGCGCAGACCAAGCAGGCGATGAAGGACGCGCTGGCGCGCATCCAGTCGGGCGAGTACGCGCGTGACTTCATCCTCGAGAATCGCGCGGGTGCGCCGACATTGATGTCGCGCCGAAGGATGACGTCGCAGCACTCGATCGAAGTCGTCGGCGAGAAACTCCGCTCGATGATGCCCTGGATCCGGAAGAACAAGCTCGTCGACCAGACGCGCAACTGACGCGGGTCGTACGCGCCTTCGCACGGGTGTTGATCGGACGGATTTCCTGCGAACGTCGAGCGTGACTGCACGCCGGTATACTGCGCACGCAGGAGGTGCAACGTGATGGCATTGCGGCATCGGCAACGCGGTTGGCTCGGGCTCGTCGTCATCCTGCTCGCGCTCGTCATCGTTGCGCTATCGGCGCGTACGGCGCTGAAGCAGTATGGCCTCCTCGACGAGCCATCGAAGCCGCGTCCGGCGGCGGCGGTCAAGCCCGGTGCGACCGAACTCGAGCAGGCGGCCGCAACGACGCCGCGCGACGCGCTCGAGCGCGCGCGTGGCGTGCAGGACATGGTCCGCGAGCAGGCGGCCGAGCAACAAAGGCGCATCGACGATGCGATCCCGAAGTAACGCGTCAGCGCGAATCGCTGCGGCCGCGGCGTACGCGTGCCGTCACTCCTTGGCTTTGCGCAAAACGCGATGAGCGCGAAGGGCTGCCGTAAGCGCGAATCAGTCCCGCAGCGCGAAACGCGACGGATCGGCCGATGAGCGCGTGGCCGCATCCGGTCATCGCGCGCGAAGGCTGGCCCTATCTGGCGATCGTCCTGGTCGTCGCGCTTGCGTTGTCGATTGCCGGCTGGTGGCTTCTCGCCGCGCTCGCCTGGGTGACCTTCGTGTTCATCCTGCAGTTCTTTCGCGATCCACCGCGCCGCGTGCCGGAACAACCCAACGCAGTGCTTGCACCGGCAGACGGACGCATCGTCCGCATCGGCCCGGCGCGCGATCCATACCTCGACCGCGATGCGTTGATGATCAGCGTGTTCATGAACGTGTTCAACGTCCATTCGAATCGCAGCCCCGTCGACGCAACGGTTGCGGAAACCTGGTACCACGCCGGTCGATTCGTGAACGCCTCGCTCGAAAAGGCGTCGACCGACAACGAGCGGAATGCACTGAAGCTCGTGACGCCCGCAGGCGTGGAAGTGACGTGCGTGCAGATCGCGGGGCTGATCGCGCGGCGCATCCTCTGTTACGTGAAGCGCGGCGACCGCGTCGCGCGCGGCCAGCGTTACGGCTTCATTCGCTTCGGCTCGCGCGTGGATCTTTATCTGCCGCCGGACGCGATTCCGCGTGCAAGCGTCGGCGACCGCGTGTACGCGACCGAGTCGATCGTCG
>JAICVH010000659.1 GCA_025935435.1 Burkholderiales bacterium | reverse complement strand
CGTCGCGACGCTCGTCGAAGACGCCGAACGCAGTTGCGGGTTGCCCGCCGGCAGCGCAACCGTCGGCATCGGCACGCCGGGATCTCTATCACGTACCACCGGGCTTCTACGGGGCTCGAATTCGGTATGTCTGAACGGGATGCCGGTGAAGCGAGACCTCGAAGCGCGCCTGGGTCGGACAATCGAGCTTGCGAACGATGCGAATTGTTTTGCGTTATCGGAAGCAACCGACGGCGCGGGTCGTGGTGCGGGTGTGGTCTTCGGCGTAATCCTCGGCACTGGCGTCGGTGGGGGAGTCGTTGTCAACGGGCGTGTCATCGAAGGACGCAATGCGATCGGTGGCGAGTGGGGTCACAACCCTTTACCGTGGCCGAACGACGACGAGCGGCCCGGCGCGAGATGCTTCTGCGGGCAGCACGGCTGCATCGAGACGTGGTTGTCAGGACCGGGAATGGCCCGCGATCATCTCGCGCATGCGCCCGGCGATCCCGCTACGGCGGAGGCGATCGTCGCGCGTGCCGGGCAGCGCGATGCCGTATGCGAGGCGACGCTCGATCGCTACGAAGAGCGACTTGCACGGGCACTTGCCCATGTCATCAACATCGTGGATCCGGACGTGATCGTCCTGGGCGGCGGCTTGTCGAACGTTGACCGATGGTACAAATCCGTGCCTCGGCTGTGGACGCGCTGGATTTTCAGCGATGGCGTCGATACGACACTGCTTCGCCACCGCCACGGCGACTCGAGCGGCGTGCGTGGGGCCGCGTGGTTGCCTCCGTAGCCTCCTTCCGTCTGCTTTGGGTCGATGTCTTACACCGACTGCGACGGCCCTCCGACAGCCTCCGGCGCGCTTCTCGTCTAACGTGATGCGTGTTGCATTTCGCATGCATGGACGGAGGAATCGAATGAGCAATCGACGGATGGGTAATCGACTCAAGACAGCGATGGGTATCGTCGGTCTCGTGTTCGCAACGCAGGCCGCCGCGCAGGTGACGTTCTACTCGCGCGACGACTTCCGCGGCCAGTCGTTCACGACGGATCGTGATATTCGGAACATGGAACGTCAGGGGTTCAACGACCGCGCGTCGTCCGCGGTCGTCCGCGGGGGGTCGTGGCAGGTGTGTGAGGACGCTCGCTTCGAAGGTCGCTGTGCCGTATTGCAGCCTGGAGATTATCCGTCGCTCGCCGAGATGGGCCTGAGCAACGAGATTTCATCGGTACGCGCGGTCGAGGGTCGTTACAGCTCCAACGACGATCGCAGGTACGTCGCGCGCAACGACTATGCGCGGCGAGCCGAGGAACCCGTGTTCGAGGCACGCGTAACGTCCGTCCGCGCGGTCGTCGGTCCGCCCGAGCAGCGCTGCTGGATGGAACGACGTGACGTCACCGGAAACGCGAATGTACCGGGGGCGATCGCTGGTGCGGTGATCGGCGGCATTCTGGGTCACCAGATCGGTGGCGGACGCGGGCAGGACATTGCGACGGCGGGCGGTGCCGTTGCGGGCGCCGCGATCGGCAGCAACGTCGGACGTGACGGTGCTGTGTACAGCCAGGATGTTCAGCGCTGCACCGATACTTCCCGTTACGACCATCCCGATTACTGGGATGTGACCTATGAGTTCCGGGGATATGAGCACCGCGTGCAGATGAGCGCGCCTCCGGGCCCGACGATCCTCGTCAACCGCGACGGTGAACCTCGCGTGTAACGAGCGTTTACGCTTCTCAGCGTAGCTCGCAGCAGGCAACAAGACAACGAGCGGCCCTCACGGCCGCTCGTTGTTTTTATCCGGTTCGACGTGCGATAGCGGCAATCGCGCTACATGCCCGCGTAGTTCGGTCCGCCGCCGCCTTCGGGGGTAACCCAGCGGATGTTCTGTCTCGGGTCCTTGATATCGCACGTCTTGCAATGCACGCAGTTTTGCGCGTTGATCTGCAGGCGCATGGTGGTCGCGCTGGCCCGCGTGACGTCGGCGTTG
>JAICVH010000592.1 GCA_025935435.1 Burkholderiales bacterium | reverse complement strand
GGGTGATGGACGATCAGCGGGATGTGTGAAATTTCGGTGTAGTACGGTTGCAGGTTCTTGCCCCACCAGTCATGCTCGGCGAGCAGGAAGCCGTGATCGGTCGACAGAATCAGCGCGGTATCGCGCCAGAGGTCATGCCGTTCGAAGTAGTCGAGCAACAGGCCGAAGTAGTGGTCGCACGCCGCGACGAGCGCCGCGTAATTGGCGCGGATCTCGGCGATCTCCTCGGGGCTGTCGGTAACCTTCTCGTACATCGGCCAGTCGAGCACGCCACCGTTCCAGCCGGTGGCGTATTGCTCCTTGAAGCGCGCAGGCGCCTGGAACGGCTCGTGCGGGTCGAAGCATTCGAGCATCATGAACCACGCGTCGGCGCTGCGATTGTGGTCGAGGAACTCGAAGCCGGACGCGAAGCAGCGCGCGAGCGGGAGGTCCGACTCCTCGACCATGAATTCACTGTTGATCGCATGCTGCATCCGCTTCCAGTTGCGGACGTCGATTGGATAGTGCTTGGCCGCGTACTTAGCTCGCAGCCGCTCGATGGGCGGCTGCACGAGCGCCTTCCACGGGTCGTATTCGTTGCCGCGAATGAAGTCCCAGGTGCGAAAACGGCCGTGATACGTCGAACCACCGTCCTCGAAGTAATGCAGGTGGTCGCTGACGAGGTGCGTGTGGATACCGGCGTCCCACATCGAGACCGGAAACGAGTTGTCGAAGGGTTCGAGCGGCCCCCAGCTCCGATGCATGAAGTTCAGGCGCCCGGTGTGGAGGTCGCGCCGCGCCGGCATGCAGGGCAGGCTGCCGACGAAGTGGCTGTCGAAGGTGACGCCACGCTCGGCAAAGCGATCGAAATTCGGCGTCTTCACCCAGCGCGAGCCATAACAGCCCAGCGCGTTGCGACATAGCGAATCGAACAGGACGAAGACGGCTTTCATGCGGGCCTCGAGACGGACGGACGCGGCAGTCTGTCACTGCGCACGTATCCTGTAAAATTCCAGTTTCGCGTTAAGCCATAACCTGGCGTTATGCCGCTGCTTCGCAATGCCCCGTTGCTCCGCGACTTCCTCGCGGTGACGCGCGCCGGCTCCGTAAGCGCTGCCGCGCACGCGTTGTCCGTGAGCCAGCCCGCACTCACGAAGAGCATCCACAAGCTCGAACAGCACTATGGCCTCGCGCTGTTCGAGCGGCGCGCACGCGGCATGGTCCTTACGGCGTTCGGCGAGTCGCTCCTCGGGCATGCGAAGCTGATCGAGGCGCAATGCCGCTTTGCCGACGACGAAATGCGTGGCTTCGCCAGCGGCGAGGGCGGTCGACTGCGCGTCGGCGCCGGACCGTTCTGGGGCGCCACCATTCTGCCGGTCGCGATTGCGCGACTGCAGGCGCAATTGCCGAAACTTTCGATCGACCTCGACGTCGGCGTGAACACCGTCATCCACCCGCGACTGTTTGCCGGCGATCTGGACATCGTCGTTTGCGCGCTTCCGGATCCCGCGATGTTGCCGCCGAGCATCGATGTGCATCGATTCTTCGATTTGCAGATGCGAGTGATCGCGGGCGAAGGCCATCCGTTGCTCAAGCGACGACGCGTCGCTGCGGCCGATTTCGCGCCTTTTCCCTGGGCGCTGTATCAGCGCGATCGGGAGATGGTGCAGAAGCTGCTCAGCGCGCTACGCGCCGAGGGGGCGGCGCCACCGCGCGTCATGGTCGAGTCCACGTCCGTGCTCGCCGTGCTCGAGTTGTTGCGCTCGGGACCGTACCTGTCGTGCATCGCCGATGCGTTCCTTCGCGTACGACCCGACAGCGGCGTACGCGCGGTACCGTTTCACCGCGACATCTGGCGCTGTCCATCGGGCGCGCTATTCCACAAGGCGCTGCGCCAGTACGCGCCACTGCATGCGTTGATCGACGCGATCGACGCGGTCAGCAAGGAGCTCGGATCGGCGCGGTCGCCGCGTCGTGGCGGACGTCCTGCGGTCGCCGGCGCGCACGCGGCATAATGTCGGCCATGCAGAACGCTACTCGTTTCGCTGCCGACCGCGCGCTCGACATCGTGTGCCTCGGTCGCTTCGGTGTCGACTTCTATGCGCAGCAGATCGGCGCGCGTCTCGAGGACGTGACGAGCTTCGCGAAATACCTGGGCGGCTCCTCTGCGAACACGGCGTTCGGTTGTGCGCGGCTCGGACTCAAGGCGGGCTTGATCTCACGCGTTGGCGACGATGCGATGGGACGCTTTCTCGTCGAGACGATCGCGCGAGAAGGCTGCGACGTCAGTCACGTGGGGGTCGACCCGACGCGCCTCACCGCCGCCGTCGTGCTTGGCATCAAGGACCAGGACACATTTCCG
>JAICVH010000025.1 GCA_025935435.1 Burkholderiales bacterium | reverse complement strand
GTTCTCGCAGGCGGGAATCAAGCCCACGACGTTCAGCTTGGACTTGAGCTCGGCAATCGTGCGCAGCGTGCCGAGCACCGCGGCCGCGCCGCACATGTCGAACTTCATCTGGTCCATGTCCGCCGCCGGCTTGATCGAAATGCCGCCGGTGTCGAACGTGATCCCCTTGCCGACGAGCACGAGCGGCTTCTGTTTCTTCATCGACTGTTCGTATTCGAGGACGATGAAGCGCGGCGGCTCGTCGCTGCCCTGCGTGACGGACAGAAACGAGCCCATGCCGAGCCCCTCGATCTCGGCGCGCTCGAACACGCTGACCTTGATGTCGGGAAACTCCTTCCCGAGCTCCTGCGCGCGCTCGGCCAGGTAACGCGGCGTACAGACGTTCCCCGGCAGATTCCCGAGGTCCTTCGCGAAATCGGTACCATGTGCAATGGCAAGCCCGCGTGCCGCGGCCGCTTCACCGGCGGACAGATCGGAACGCTGCGGCACCGAGAGCGTCAGCTTGCGCAGTGGACGGCGGACCTCCGTCGGCTCGCTTTTCATCTGCTCGAAGCGATACACCGCATCCATCGCCACGAGCACCGCGTGCTCGACGCGCCACGCGACCTCACGACGCTTGACCTTCTCCTCGGTCAGGTAGAGCACCGCCTCATACGACCCCGTCTCGTTCAACAGCTTGACGGCACTGCGAATCGACTGCCGGAATTCCTTGTCGCGGAAGTCCCGCTCCTTGCCGAGCCCGACCAGCAGTACGCGATCCGCAAGCGTGCCGCGCACGCTGTGCAGCAACAGCGTCATCCCGAGCTTTCCCTCCATGTCGCCGCGCCGGATGATCTCGCTGATGTAGCCGTTCGACGCGCGGTCGATCAGCTCGGCCGACAACGACAGCTTGCGATTGTCGAAAACACCAACGACGACGCACGCGCTGCGCTGCTTCTCGGGGCTGCCGCTTTTTATGGTAAATTCCATCGGGCTCCTCGGTTTTGGTCCCTGACGTTTTTGTGCCGCAAATCCGTTGCTCCCGCGCATTATCGGCAAAACGTCGTAAAAAAGTCAAAATTTTCCCGCCGTCATGATTTTCCGGCGTAGTCTGGTCCGCGAATTGACGGCGACGGCGGTCGGGCTGTTCCTCGTCCTGCTCGCCATCCTGTTCACCAACCTCGTGTTGCGGCTGCTCGCGCGCGCGGCCGGCGGCGCCGTGGCGCCCGACGGCATCCTGGCGCTGCTCGGATTCAATGCGCTGTTTTACTTCAATATCCTGCTGTCCGTCGCCCTGTTTCTCACGGTGCTGCTGACGCTTTCGCGGTGGTATCGCGATAGCGAGATGATTGTCTGGTTCACGTCAGGTCAGTCGCTGATGGCGTGCCTGCAGCCGATCCTGCTGTTCGCCGCCCCATTTCTCGTTGCGATCATCGTGCTGTCGCTGTTCCTGTCTCCATGGGCCGAACTGCGCAAGATCGAGTTCGAGCGCCAGCTCGAGTCGCGGGATGACATTGCCTACGTGACGCCGGGCCTCTTCCGCGAGTTCTCGCGCGCGAATCTGGTCGTGTTCGTCGAAAGCATCAACCCGGTGACGAGCACGGTGAACAACGTCTTTCTGCATTCGGTCGAGGATCGGCAGGACGCGACGACCGTCGCGGCCCGCGGAAAGCTCGAGGAGATGCCCAACGGCGACCGGTTTCTCGTGCTCGAGCATGGCCGGCGCTACCAGGGAACGCCGGGCGCGCCGGATTACCGCGTCGTCGAGTTCGAGCGGCTCGGACGGCGCATCGAGCCGAACGAAATCCGAGCACTGCCGACGTCGACGAAGGCCATTCCGACCGCGGCGCTGATCGCAACCGACGGGCGCGTCGAGCGCGCCGAGCTGTTCTGGCGCATTTCGGTCCCGATCTCGGCGCTCATGCTGACGCTGCTCGCCGTGCCGCTCGCCTACGTCAATCCGCGCATGGGACGCTCGTTCAATCTCGTCGCCGCGGCGTTCCTCTACATGCTCTACAGCAACTGCCTGAACATCGTCCAGAGCATGATCGCGCAGGGGCGACTCGAGCTCTGGGCCGGACTGATCCTGCCGCACGCGGTTGCGCTGCTCGTCGTGGTGCTGCTGTTCCGCCAGCAACTGTCGGTGAGTCGCCTGTTCGCGCGTGCGACGCCCGCGCCGGCACCCGCCTGACGCGATGAAGACGCTGCAACGTTACATTGGTCGCGACGTCCTGTTCGCGACGTTGCTGATCTTCGGCGCACTGCTCGCGCTGTTCGCATTCTTCGATCTGATCCACGAGCTCGGCGACGTCGGGCGCAACGATTACACGATCAGCCGCGCGCTCCTCTTCGTTACGCTGCACCTCCCGTCACGGCTGTACGAACTGTTCCCTGTGGCGGCACTGATCGGCACGCTGTTCGCGATCGCCCAACTCGTCGCGAACAGCGAATACACGGTGATGCGGGCGTCGGGAATGTCGCTCGCGCGCGTGACGTGGTCGGTGCTTCGGGTCGGCATTCCACTCGCGGCTGCAACGTTCCTCGCCGGCGAATACGTCGCGCCGCCGGCCGAGCGCATCGCGCAAACGGTGCGTACGTCGTCGGATTCGTCGCGCGTGGTTGCGCAGCAGTTCGAATCGGGATTCTGGTTCAAGCAGGATCTGACGTTCGTCAACATCCGCACGGTCCTCGCGGACATGACGCTGTCCGGCGTGCGCATGTACGAGTTCGGTGACGACCTGCGGCTCAAGGTCGTGCGGGTCGCGCAGTCAGGACGCTTCGCCGGCAACGGCCAGTGGCAGCTCGAAAACGTCAAGTCGACCGAAATCGGCGCGGATGCCACCCGCGTGACGACGGCGCCGGTATTCCTGTGGACGACGGTGTTGCGCCCGTCGATCCTGAACGTTTACCAGGTCGCCCCGGAGCGACTCGAGCTTGGCGCGCTCTACGACAACATCCGCGTGCTCGGCAACAACGCGCAAAAGACGTCGCGTTTCGAGATCGCGTTCTGGAACAAGGTGTTCTACCCGCTCGCCGTGCTGGTGATGATGGTGCTGGCGCTGCCGTTCGCGCATTTCCAGCGCCGGCAGGGCGGCGTCGGATTCCGCATCTTTGCGGGGACGATGATCGGGCTGTCCTTTTTCCTGCTCGGACGCCTGTTTTCGAACCTCGGCGTTCTGAACGACTGGCCGCCGCTCTTTTCCGCCGTATTCCCGCTCGCGTTCTTCACCGCGATCGCGGTGGCGATGATGTGGTGGATCGAGCGGCGATAGCGCGTATCACACGCGCTCGGGGCAACGGGCTGCAAGCGCGTACCACACGCGGTCGGTGCAACGCTGGGCCATAACGACAAGGCCCCGCCGGTATCCCGAGCGGGGCCTCGTACTGCGACCGGCGAATGTCGGGTTCGCGCGTTCGCTGCCGCGCGTTACGCCGTCTCCGCGACCGGGATGACGTTCGCGTACTTGTGCTGCCGTTCACCCTTGACGCGGAAGCTCACGGTGCCGTCGACTAGCGCAAACAGCGTGTGATCCTTGCCGAGCCCGACGTTCACGCCGGGATGAATCCGCGTACCACGTTGACGCACGATGATGCCGCCCGCGCGAATCGATTCGCCGCCGTAGACCTTGGTGCCGAGTCGCTTCGACTCTGAATCGCGGCCGTTGCGCGAACTGCCGCCTGCTTTCTTGTGTGCCATCGAATGCTCCTCAGCTGACGATCGCGTCGATCTTGAGCTCGGTGTAGTTCTGCCGATGCCCCTGATGCTTTTGATAATGCTTGCGTCGGCGCATCTTGAAGATCCGGATCTTTTCGCCGCGTCCGTGTGCGACGACGGTCGCCTTGACCGTCGCGCCGGCAAGCGTCGGCTGGCCGACGCGAACCGCGTCGCCTTCACCGACGAGCAGCACCTGATCCAGGACCACCTCCGCGCCCACGTCCGCCGGTATCTGTTCGACCTTGAGATTTTCGCCGGGGGCAACCTTGTACTGCTTACCGCCGGTTTTTACGACCGCGTACATGAGTGGAACTCCTGTGGTATCCCGTGGAAGCGGATGGACCGCCGCCGTGTTCGCGACGCGAGCTGGTTGACGCGCGCCGGGTTCCGCGTGCGTGAATGCCTGACGCGAGTGCGGAAAAGCCTTGGATTATAACGTCTTTCTGGATATGCGAGCAAGCGCCACCCCGACGAGCAGCACGGGGCACGCGCCGCCGGAAAAAGCGCACGCGACGACTTCGGTAGAATCGCCGACGTCGTCCACCGGTTGTCGCCATGCCGCGCATTTCGCGCCGCGTGCTTGCCGCCGGTCCTCGCGGACCCCACGTCCGCCCACCCGTTCGTGACGCTCGACTTCCTGAACCCCGTGATCGGGGACGACATGGCCGCGGTCGATCGCGTGCTACGGAAGAGCCTCGGCTCCGACGTCGTGTTGATCCGCCAGGTCGCTGACTACATCATCGCCGGCGGCGGCAAGCGGCTCCGCCCGGCGCTGCTGCTGCTCGCCGCGAACGCGTGCGGCTACCGCGGTCGCGACCATCACACGCTCGCCGCTGCGATCGAGATGATCCACACGGCGACGCTGCTGCACGACGACGTCGTCGACGAATCGCAGTTGCGCCGCGGGCATGCGACCGCCAATGCTCGCTTCGGCAATCCCGCGTCGGTATTGGTTGGCGACTTCCTGTATTCGCGGACGTTCCAGTTGATGGTCAGCGTCAACCGGATGCGCGTGCTGTCGATCATCGCCGACGCGACGAACCTGATCGCGGAAGGTGAGGTCCTGCAACTGATGCATACCGGCGACGCGGCGCTCGACGAGGCCGCGTATTTTGCCGTCATCGAGCGCAAGACGGCCAAGCTGTTCGAGGCGGCGGGGCGCATCGGTGCGGTGCTCGGCGATGCATCGGCCGAATGCGAGGACGCGCTCGCGCGCTATGGCATGCATCTCGGCATGGCCTTTCAGATCATGGACGACGTGCTCGACTACTCCGGCGACGCTGCGCACATCGGCAAGAACCTCGGCGATGATCTCGCCGAGGGCAAGATGACGTTACCGCTGATTCGCGCGCTCGCGATCGGAACGCCCGACGAAGCTGCACTCATCCGTCGCGCAATCGCGGGCGGTGGTCTCACCGATTTCGCGCCGGTATCGGCGGCGCTCGAGCGCACGGGCGCTCTCGCCTACGCGCGCGAGCGTGCCGAGCGCGAAAGCGATGCCGCTGCAGCTGCGATCACGCGGTTGGACGCGTCTGCGGCAGCGTCGACTCTGCTACAATTATCGACCTTCGCGGCGCGGCGCACGTATTGATTCCCGAGTGTCGCAAGCCGTGCAGGATCTTCCGCACACGGGGTGTAGCTTAGCCTGGTAGAGCGCTACGTTCGGGACGTAGAGGCCGGAGGTTCGAATCCTCTCACCCCGACCACTAGGCTTCCGCGCGAATCAAGTCTAGAACGTCCAGCGCAGCCCCGCGTAAACGCTGCGGGGGATCTCGAAAATTGGCGGCTGGCTCGCCTCAGCATGGCGCGCATGCAGCAGGTTCTGGCCGGTGATTGACAGCTCGAGTTGCGGCAGCACATTCCAGCCGATGCGAACGTCCGCTTCGACATAACTCGCAACGCCGACGTCGGCGAGCTTGCCGATCTGCCGTAATCCCACATACAGCTCGACGTTGTTCGGCAGGTCCATGAACGAGCGCACGAACACCTGGTGCGGAGGATCGTGCCCTAGCACGGTTTGCACACCGGCGATGTCGCTCTGACCCGGCTTCAACTGGAAATCCTTGCGTAACAGGCCCGCGCCCACGTCCAGGCGCCACCACGGGCGCGGACTGTAACTTCCCCATGCGTCGACGCCGTAGGTGTGGCCTTCCCAACCGTTGCCGAAGTTGACCGGAAGCACGGTAACGGGAGTGGGCGACGTGGTTCGCAGGTCCGTGTAGTCGTTGTAGAAAATCGACACCGACGCCGTTGCACGCGGCGCGAGTTGCGAGCGCCATCCCGCCTCGTACGCGACGAGCTTCTCCGACTGATAACCGGGCGACGGGTTGACGATGCCGGGCGCGCTTAGGTCCCGTTCGAGCCGCGACGGCGGGCGCACGGCGCGAGAAACGGCCGACCAGAGGAAGTTGCGCGAATCGGCCTGCCAGCCGAGGCGCAAATTCGGCATCACCGCCCAGCCGCTGAACGTGCTGTACTCGAACTTCGTGCCGACCACGAGACGCAGGTGTTCGTGAAGCGCGATCGTGTCCTGTGCGAACAGGTTCGTCACGCTCAACGTTTCGCCGGCCGGGTCCAGCACGAATGGATTCGCCGTGTTCTCGAAGCGATCGTTCCAGCGTCGATAGCCGGCACCCCAGACGACCTGATGAATGCCGCGCCACGTGAACACGTGCTCGGCTTCGACATCAACCGTCTTCAGTCGCTGCCATGAACCGCCGCCGGTCGGCGCTGAATCCGTGCGCTTCTCCTGATCGTAATAGAGCTGAAACTGCAACGATGCATCGTCGGCGAGCTGATGCGTCCACCGCCCGAGCATGTTGCCGCCGCTGCGCCGGCCACCCGGCGTATCGATGACGTTCTCGTAGACGTCCCCCTGCACCGTGTAACGGTCGGATCGCACGGACAGATCCGTGCGAAAGCCGGCCTGCTTTCCATGCCAGTCGTCCATCACGTCGCGACCATCGGGGCCCGTCGTGTGATCGTTTCCGAATCCCAACGCGTACACGCGATACGTTCCTGCCGTACCCAGGCGTCCTCCGTAGCGTGCCGCCCCGCGTTGCACGAAATCACCAAGCCTCGCGTCCACCAACCCGCCCTGCGTCTCGGCAGATGATTTGGTGATGACGTTGATGACGCCGTTCATCGCGTTGGTGCCCCACAGCGTTCCGCCGGGTCCGCTGACGACCTCGATCCGTTCGACGTCGGCGAGCATGACGTCGTTCTGGTCCCAGAAGACGCTCGAAAAGAACGGCGTGAAAATGCTGCGCCCGTCGATCAAGGCGAGCAGCTTGTTCGACGCATTGACGGAGTTCATGCCGCGCGACGAAATCGAATAGCTCTGCGCATTGACGCGCGCAACTTCGAGATTGGGTGCAAGCCGCAACGCTTCGGCGAGACTCGTGACACCGGTGCGGCGAATATCGTCGCCGGTGATGACGTAGACCGCGCCAGGTGCCTCGCGCAGCGGTTCGGGTCGTTTGGAGACCGACATGATCTCGACCTGCGACAGTTCCTCGATCGACAGATCGGCGAGATCGCGCGTCGACTGCGCTCCCGCACTACTCGCGAGCGCGAGCAGCGCCGTGATCATTGCGTAACGGATCGCGTGCTCAGAGGACATGTTCTGCGCGAAGCCGAGCGATTTCCGTGCCATCGAGCCCCAGTTCACGCAGAATCGATTCGGTGTGCTCGCCCAATGCAGGCACGGCGTCCATCCGCGGCGCGTAGTTATCCGGTTGTCCGGGTGGCAGCAACGCCGGCACGCGACCGACCGACGTCGCAACCTCGGTCCAGCGGTTCCGCGCACGCAACTGCGCATGGTTCCACACGTCGTGCATGTCGTTCACGCGCGCGTTTGCAATTTGCGCCGCGTCGAGGCGCGCGACGACTTGCTCGGCGGAAAGCCGGCTGAACGCGGACACGATCATCGCGCGAAGTTCGCGGCGCGCCGCGGTTCGCCGCGTATTCGTCGCAAACCGTGCGTCGCTCGCGAGACTTACGTCCTCCAGCACGTCCCGGCAGAATGCGGCCCATTCGCGCTCGTTTTGCAGGCCGAGCATGACGGTCTTGCCGTCACCCGTGGGGAAAGGGCCATACGGATAGATCGTCGCGTGCGCCGCACCGGCGCGCGGCGGCGGGTCGGCGCCATCGAACGCGTAGTACAGCGGGAAGCCCATCCATTCGACCATGCTCTCCAGCATCGACACATCGAGGCAAGCGCCCTGCCCGGTGCGGCCGCGCTGGATGAGCGCCGCCAGGATGTTGCTGTACGCGTACATTCCCGCCGCGATGTCCGCGATCGAGCAGCCGGCCTTCACCGGTTCGTCTTCGGTCCCGGTCACGGATACGAATCCGGATTCGCTCTGGATCAGCAGGTCGTACGCCTTCTTGTCGCGATACGGACCGTCGCTGCCATAACCGGAGATATCGCAGACGATCAATGCGGGCTTTTCCGCAGCAAGCGCCGCGTGCGAAACTCCGAGCCGCGCGGCTGCGCCCGGGGCGAGGTTCTGAACCACGACGTCGGCGCGCTCGAGGATCAGCCGGCGCAGGATCGCCTGACCGTCCGGGTGCTTGACGTCGAGCGTCAGGCTTTCCTTCGACCGATTGGTCCACACGAAATGCGACGCGAGCCCTTTGACACGCTCGTCATAGGCGCGCGCAAAATCGCCGACGCCTGGACGCTCGATCTTGATGACGCGCGCGCCGAGATCGGCGAGCTGGCGCGTACAGAACGGCGCAGCGATCGCGTGCTCGAGCGTGACGACGGTAATGCCGTCGAGTGGCCGCGCATCACCTGGTGTCGAGAGTGTCATTGCTGTTTTCAGCCTATGTCGCCGGCCGCCGGTCCCGTCTCCATTACGACACCCCCGACACGAATCAGAACGAACGCGGCAAACCGAGCACGTGTTCGGCGATGTACGCGAAGATCAGGTTCGTCGAGATCGGTGCCACCTGGTAGAGACGCGTCTCCCGGAACTTGCGCTCGATGTCATATTCGTTGGCGAAGCCAAAGCCGCCGTGCGTTTGCATGCAGACGTTGGCCGCTTCCCATGAAGCCTTCGCCGCGAGATATTTCGCCATATTCGCTTCCGCACCGCTTGGCTTGCCTGCGTCGAACAGGTGGCATGCGCGGTAGCGCATCAGGTTGGCCGCTTCGATCTCGATGTACGCGTCGGCGATCGGAAACTGCACGCCCTGGTTCCTGCCGATTGGGCGGTCGAACACGACGCGCTCGTTCGCGTAGCGGACCGCGCGCTCAATGAACCAGTACCCATCGCCGATGCATTCCGCGGCGATCAGCGTGCGCTCCGCATTGAGCCCGTCGAGAATGTATTTGAAGCCGCGCCCCTCCTCGCCGATCAGGTTGTCCGCGGGAATTTCGAGATTGTCGAAGAACAGTTCGTTCGTCTCGTGATTGACGAGGTTGGCGATCGGACGCACGGTCAGGCCGTGACCGATCGCATCGCGCAGGTCGACAATGAAAACCGACATCCCGTCCGACTTTTTCGGCACGTCGGCGAGCGGCGTCGTGCGCGCGAGCAGGATCATCAGGTCGGAATGCTGGACGCGCGATATCCACACCTTCTGGCCGTTGACGACGTAACGATCACCGCGCCGCACCGCAACCGTCTTGATCTTCGTGGTGTCGGTTCCGGTCGTCGGCTCGGTGACTGCCATCGACTGGATGCGCAGCTCCCCGCGGGCGATCGCAGGCAGATAACGCTGCTTTTGAACTTCGCTGCCGTTTCTTAGCAGCGTGCCCATGTTGTACATCTGACCGTGCACGGCGCCGGCGTTGCCGCCGCTGCGATTGATCTCCTCCATGATCACCGACGCGGCGGTGAGCCCGAGTCCCGACCCGCCGTAGTCCTCGGGAATCATTGCGGCAAGCCATCCAGCGCGCATCAGCGCATCGACGAAGGCCTCGGGATATCCGTGCTCGGCGTCGATGCGGCGAAAGTAGTCGTCGGGAAATTGCGCGCAGAGTTCGCGCATCGCGGCGCGAATCTCGTCGTGATCGTCGTCGGTTTCGCGCATGAGCAAAGCGTCCTGGTGGAGGAAAGAGCAACGCTACGCGAGCGTAGCCGTTGCGTCCATCGCCAGGTCACCGTGCGCATTGGCGGCCCACAGTGCGACACGCCCAGTGTCGACGCCTTCGCGCGCATTGATGGTGAACGGCGCGCCGTCGAACAGGGGGCTGCGTGCACGAAATTCGAAGGCCGTAATCGTCGCCTGCGGTCGGTGTCGGCGCACCAGGTCGACGAGCAACGTGGCGATCAACGGACCATGCACGACGAGCCCAGGATAGCCTTCGACGTCGGTGACGTAGCGCCGATCGTAATGAATGCGGTGACCATTGAACGTCAACGCCGAATAACGGAACAGCAGCACATCGTCGGGCACGATCGTGCGCGTCCACGGCGCATCGGTGGGCACCGACGCGGCCGACACCGTCGCCGAGGGTGACGGCGACACGTCGCGATAGACGATGTCGTGCTCCTCGGAAATCGCCAAGCCGCGCTCGCCGAGGATCTCATGACGAACGACGACGAAGACGAGTGCTCCGGAGCGCCCTGCCTTGGCCGTCACGTCGACAATGCGCGACGTGCGCTCGATCCGTTCGCCGATGTGCAAGGGTTGCAGGAATTGCAGGCGACCGCCCGCCCACATTCGGCGTGGCAACGGGACCGGCGGCAGAAAACCGCCGCGCCGCGGATGGCCGTCGGGGCCAAGCTCGGACTGGCGCGCCAGAGGCAGGAAGTAAAGCCAATGCCAGAGCGGCGGCAACGGGTCGCCAACGCACGGCCATGGGTCGTCACGATCGAGCGTCGCGGCGAGCGCAGCAACGGGCGTCGCCGACGCGTGATCCACGCGCGACTCGGTCCGCCCGATCCACGCCCGCCAATCATCAGGTGTCATGCTGAGATCCCGGCGCGGCACCTGGTCGTCCACCGTGTCAGTCGGCCACCGTGGCGCGACGGGCGGACAACCTGCGCCAGATCGGTGGTCCGATGAGGATCACCGCCGTGATCGCGAGCACGGTGGCGGAAATAGGATGTCCGACGAACACGCGCAGATCGCCCTGACTGATCGCGAGCGCGCGGCGGAATTGCTGCTCGGCAAGCGGACCGAGAATCATGCCGACCAGCACCGGCGCGACGGGCATGTCGAAGCGTCGCATGAGGAAACCGAGCAGGCCGACGATGTAGAGAAGCGCAAGGTCGAACCACGAATTACGCAATCCGTAAGCGCCCAGCGTGGCGAACACGAGGATTCCGGCGTAAAGCAGCGGCCGTGGAATCTCGAGCAGCTTTACCCAGATGCCTACAAGCGGGAGATTCAGTATCAGCAGGATCACGTTGCCGACGTACATGCTCGCGATCAGCCCCCAGATCAGCAGCGGTTGCGTCTCGAACAACAGCGGACCTGGCTGCAAGCCCCATTGCTGAAACGCCGCGAGGATGATCGCCGCAGTGGCGGTCGTCGGCAGTCCAAGCGTCAACAGCGGCACCAGCGTGCCGGTCGCCGACGCGTTGTTTGCAGCTTCCGGTCCGGCCACGCCTTCGATTGCGCCGTTGCCGAACTCGCTCGCGTGCTTGGACAGCTTCTTTTCGAGCGCGTACGAGAGGAACGTCGGAATTTCGGCACCACCCGCCGGAATCGTTCCGAACGGAAACCCGAGCGCCGTTCCGCGCAGCCACGGTTTCCACGACCGCATCCAATCCGAACGGGTCATCCAGATCGACCCGCGCATCTTCTCGAGCGTGTCGCGCTCGCGATTGGCATACGTGGCGATGTAGAGCGTTTCGCCAACCGCAAACAACCCGACGGCCACGACGACGACGTCGATGCCGTCCAGCAACTCCGGAATGCCGAGTGTGAAGCGCGCCTGTCCGGTCTGGCTGTCGAGGCCGACGAGCCCGATCGCGAGTCCGAGAAAGAGACTGGCAAGCCCGCGTGCGACCGACGCGCCGAGTACCGCGGACACGGTCGTGAATGCGAGCACCATGACGGCGAAGTACTCGGCTGGTCCGAACTTCAGCGCGAAGTCGACCACGATGGGCGCCATCACCGTCAGCAGCAACGTCGCAATCGTGCCCGCCACGAACGATCCGATCGCGGCGGTCGCCAACGCCGGGCCGGCGCGGCCGCGCTTCGCCATCAGGTTGCCTTCCATCGCCGTGACGATGGTCGCCGATTCACCGGGCGTATTGAGCAGGATCGATGTCGTCGAGCCGCCGAACATCGCGCCGTAATAGATGCCGGCGAACATGATCAGCGCGCCGGTCGGATCGAGATTGGCCGTTGCCGGCAACAGCAGCGCGATCGTCAGTGCCGGGCCGACGCCAGGCAGTACGCCGATTGCCGTACCGAGCGTCACGCCGACGAAACCCCACATCAGGTTCTTGAGCGTCAGCGCCACGCCGAATCCCGCGAGCAGCGAGCCGAAGGTATCCATCGCGTCTCGCTAGAAAAGTGCGCCGAAAGGACCCGCCGGGAGATTGAGACCGAGCGCCTTCGTGAACAGCACGAACACCGCGGTCGTCAGCACGAGCGCGATCAGTGCATCGCGCAGGAGTCGCCTGCTGCCGTAACCACGGGCGATCAGGACGAACATCACCGCGGAGGCCAGGATGAATCCCGCCCAGCCGATGACGACGATCTGCAGCAAGACGCCTGCACTGATGATGCCGAACGCCCGCCAGTCGGGCATCGCGTGGTTGTCATCGATAGGCAATTTGCGCCAGCCGCCGGTGAGCGCCTGCCACGCGAGCACGGCACCGCACGCTGCGAGGCCGAAACCGATCAGGTAAGGGAACAGCCGCGGACCCACGCCGGAATAGCTGGTGGTCTCGGCGATCGTGTGCGTCTCGAACAGGATGAACGCACCGATGGCCAGCAGCCCGACCGCAAGCAACAGCTCGCCGGCGTGCGCGGCGCGTGCACTCATCGCAGCACGTTCGCGTTCGGAGGCTCGTCCGGCGTCCG